>JBJOPP010000198.1:0-2683 GCA_046050685.1 Bacteroidota bacterium | reverse complement strand
ATTTATTCTTATAGAAAAGCCCTTGTTCAAATTTATCTGAGTTAAATGAGTTTGTTTGTCCACTAAAATAACCAAATGAAGGGGTGTTAAACTTGTACAAATTCTCATTTTGTAGTGCTTGACCCTTCAATCCTTTCTCTACCACCATAAGACCACCTGATGGCCCGTCTACTCCCTGCGTGCAAGGTGTCCAATCCTTATTTTCAAATTGCACCACATTTTGAACTCGGCTAAAAAGGCTTACCTGATCTTTTAACGCAAAAGACTGCACAGTTGATGCATAAGATGAGCTTGATCGGTAATAGTTAGAAAAATTACCGATATAACCAGAGGATGTTCTAAATACTTGAACTAATTTTTTTGTATTGAACTTACTCCAATCTAAAGAAAGGTCATCTGGCACCCAGGTTCCATTGCTATCTAGACGATATAAAAAATCATTACATTTTCCGGAAACATACAAGCTACCATTCAACAGACTAAACCCGTTCAATGAATCACATGGTATATCTCCAGAGGTGACAGTGCCGCTTGCATCTAATGAATAGATACCTGTATTGTTCTTAATGAAATATAACTTATCCCCAAACACTTCTGCATCATTCACATTAAAAATCCCAGTATTGGTAAATTCCCCGTTTGAAAATTCCACAACTTCCCAGCTATTATCATTTTCAAAAAGATACAATTTCTGATTGAAAAATTTCCCAAATTGAAATCTAGAATTACCAGCAGGCAGTGCGTAGCTGTAATAATTCCAAATTCCGTTTGCTAGCACTCCAACAGTAGCATCGACGTTCCACAAAGAAGGATCAATTAATCTCCCAACAGCGAAAAGTTCATCACCACTACTAAGCAGGTCCAAGACTTCAAACTGATAACCATTGCCAATAATATTTGCGTCGTAAAGAAGATTGTTCTTACAGACAGCAATACTTCCATGATCTGTAATTCCACCAGAAATTATAGCTATGTACAAGGAATCTTGAAACACTTCTAAATCGTAACAACCGAATATGTCATACGAATCGTTTAATATGTATTCTTGGTTATTCGTAACGTAAGGCACAAGGCGTTGAGCATACACTGCTTGAAAAATTAATACAAGCAAACTCAGGAGCAAAAGTCTTTTCATGTCAAGGATTTTAAACAAAGAACATCAATCTATCCTTGTCCTTTTTTTCAAGATTCTTGATTTATTTCCTTTCAACGAGAATGAATTAGAAACAGAATGAGAATGAGAATGAGAATGAATTTTCTTAACTCTGAAAGATCGTCAAAGACATTCGTTCAGTGAACATTCGCCCGAAAGGCATTCGTCTGAAAGACATTCTTCCCCTCTCTTAACTTTTTTCAAGTGTGACCACAGACACAAAACCTCCAAAACAGATTCACCACCTTCGCAAAAACAATTCGAACATGAATGCAGAATTTTGGAACGACAGATACAGTGAAGATGGATTCGCCTATGGCAACAAGCCGAACGAATTTTTCAAAGAACAAATCGATAAACTTCCTGTTGGAAAAATTCTTTTTCCGTGTGAAGGCGAAGGACGGAATGCCGCGTATGCAGCGTCATTGGAATGGGACGTTGAAGCTTTCGACTTGAGTGAAGTTGGAAAACAAAAGGCCATTGACTTAGCCGCTTCCTTCAACGCGAAAATCAATTATAACATTTGCGATGTTGCCAACGCCAATTTCGAAGACAATTCCTTCGATGCAGTGGTGCTCATCTATTCACACTTACCAGAATCCCTTCGCATTACTCTTCACGGCAATATTAAAAACTGGTTAAAGCCAGGAGGAGTAGTGATATTAGAAGCCTACAATCCACTTCAATTGAACAACACTTCTGGCGGACCAAAAGATCTGAACATGCTCTACTCCATTGAAACGCTCATGAGCGATTTTCACGGCATGCACTTCGAAATTCTTGAAGAAAAACAAGTCGAACTCAACGAAGGCAAATACCACATTGGTATTGCAGATGTTGTTCGGTTTATTGGAAGAAAATGATAGAATGAAAAACATCATTCTCTTTCTCCTACTGCTTCTGTTTCTGGATTTCAGAATGAGAATGAGAAACACAAAGAGAATGAGAATGAATATTTTTCCCCTCTCTTCCCTCTTCTTAACTTCTCTTAACTCTGAATAAACGTCACAGACATTCGTTCATAGAACATTCGTCCGAAGGGCATTCGTCTGAAAGACATTCTTCCTCTCTCGTACTTTTTTATTCTGGATTCTGAGAATTAAATTAAATCTTCTCGAAACGACTTCGCTGTATTTTTCGCTCTCCAATAATCTCGACAATGTAAATTCCTGAACTTAATTGCTGAACATCCAGTTCTGTCATTAGCGAAGAGAAACTACCCGACTTCACCAACTTACCGTCCATTCCAAAAATTTGATATTTCTTCAAGCCGATTCCTTCAACGCTCAAGGTAAGGAGTCCTGATGTTGGATTCGGATAAATTGAAATCGCATCGCTAATTTCTATCTCGTTAACTCCCTTGTAAATGCACATTTCATTGTCTTCAAGATCAGGCAAATTCAAGTCTTGAACAGTCAAGCTAAAATCATAGAAATAATCCAGTGTAACGTAATTGTGCGCAGCATTGTCTGAACCTACATTCCAAGTGCTCAATTGAATTAAATCATCAAGAATACAATCGTTCAACAA
>JBJOPP010000197.1:0-2510 GCA_046050685.1 Bacteroidota bacterium | reverse complement strand
AAAACCATATGTTGTTGTTTACATGAAAAACACAACGGGTGAAATAGTGAAGGAAGAGGTTTATTATTCGAATGGAAATCTTGAATGGGAAGGGTTTTACAAACGCTCCATTGAAGACGGTTCGTGGAAGTATTATTATCCGAATGGGAAATTGAAGAGCAACCAATTTTACACCAAGGGCAAGGAAAACGGAGTTTTCTTAGACTATAATGAGTCGGGTAAATTACTCAAGCAAAGTTTATACAAAGACGGCAAGCTCATCTCTGAGCAAAGCTTTTAAGATTATTTCTTCGGGAGCCATTTATTTTCTTCAGCACCCAATTCGTGCGCTGCCGCTCGTGAAAGCGTGAATAAATAATCGGATAGTCTATTCAAGTATTGAATGAAAATTGGATTCACCGTTGAAAGTTCTGCCAAAGCAGTGGCTGTGCGTTCTGTTCTTCTGCATACCGTTCTCGCAATGTGAATGTGTGACACTATAGCGTGGCCACCAGGAAGAATGAAGTGCTTCAATTCAGGTAGCTCAGCAGTCATGCGGTCAATTTCTTTTTCAAGAATTTCAGAAGCATTTTCTGGAAGGGCGGGCAATTGAATTTTTTCAGCTTGATTGGGCTCTGTTGCCAAATGACTTCCAACTACAAAAAGATTGTTTTGAATTTCACGAAGCGTCTCTTTGTGTGAAGGAAGCAAATCCGACACAAGGCCAATGAACGAATTCAATTCATCCACATCGCCATAGGCCGCAATGCGTATGTGATGCTTTGGAAGTCTTGTTCCTCCTAATAACATCGTTTTTCCGTCGTCGCCTTTCTTCGTGTAAATCTTCATGTCTTATTCTTTAATGGGTTCTGGTAAATTCCAAGTTCCGCGAATCACAAACCGAACGGTCGTTCGGTTGCGTTGTTCAAGCAAGACTTCTTTGTATTGCAAGAGCTGTTGCATAACCATTGGCTTCGGGTGACGAATGGTTAAAATTGAAACATTGTCATTGTATCTAACATGAAAGTCGCTCAACTGTTCAATGAGCGCTTTTAGTTTATTTGAATCAGAAGGAATACAAACAGAGAAATTCAATGCTGAATTTTCCATCATATGCACATGAATACCCAGATTAGCAAAGGCATTGAAGATGAACGTAAGATTGTCTTCCACCACAAAACTGAAATCTTTAGTTGAAATGGAAATCAACGTTTGATTCTGTTTCAAAATATAAGAGGCCACTTCTAATTCAGAATTTGCCTTTTCCACAATGCGCGTTCCATCGGCATTCGGATTCAAGAATGATTTAATGTGAAGCGGAATATTCTTGTTTTGAAGCGGCTTAATGGTACGCGGATGAATAACACTTGCTCCGTAATACGCCAGTTCCACAGCTTCACGGAACGAAATCTCTTTCAAGAGTTGTGTTGGCTCAAAACACTTCGGATCTGCATTCAACAATCCAGGCACATCTTTCCAGATGGTTACCGATTCAGCATTCAACAAATACGCAAATATAGCCGCGGAAAAATCAGACCCTTCTCTTCCTAATGAAGTCAATTTTTTCTTTTCGAAGAAATCTTGCGAAGCATCTTTCGCAGAATCTTGCTCCGCATCTTGTAAAACATCTTTCGCAGAATCTTGCTCAGCATCTTGTAAAACATCTTTCGAAGAATCTTGCAACGCATCTTGTGCAACATCTTTCGAAGCACAGGCCCCAATAAAGCCCTGAAGGACAAGTGTTGCGTGATTATCGAATTCTTGACGAAGCGCCGCAACTTTCTCTTCGCTCTTGTCCCAAAGCACCCGTGCATCGCGAAAGCGAGAATCGGTTATCACAAAATCAGCGCTGTTCAATCGTTTTGACGAAAGATTGTTTTTATTGAAGCACGCGTTCACAATGGCCGTAGACAAATACTCGCCATATCCGATAATGCGGTCATACTCTTCATCAAAACTTGCATTGATTTCACTCTTGCAAATTTGAACCAGTTCATCGAATACGAGCAACCAATCCGTATCGGTATCAACTTCTAATTCTTTCGCTATGTTGAAATGAAATTCGAAAATGTCTTGAAGTTCTTTTTCAAAGTCTTTTCCGTCGAAACGCTTCTTATGAATGGCTTCCAGGGCATTGGTTGTTTTGCCCATGGCAGAAACAATGACTATTTTATTTTCAGGAAATAGATTCAAAATGGAACACACGTTACGCACTGCTTCCGCATTGCGAACTGATGCTCCTCCGAATTTGTGCACTGTTATTTGTGCCATGCCGCCTCTTTAATTTGTTCAGTGAATAAATATCCGTTTAACCACTCTGCTGAAAAACTAGCGTTGTACTTTCTGTAAAAATTCAATGCCGGTTCGTTCCAATCGAGCACTTGCCATGTCATTCCGTAAAAATTTCGTTTGGCGCATTCATTCGCCACTGCTTCAAAAAGACGGGCGCCAATTCCATTTCCACGTATTTCTTCCTTCACCACAATGTCTTCCAAATAGATCATAGGACCTTTCCAAGTGCTGTATCGAAT
>JBJOPP010000196.1:0-3722 GCA_046050685.1 Bacteroidota bacterium | reverse complement strand
TATTATCAGCAACAAATTTCCAAGGGATCTTCCCGAATCCTTATGCTAAAATCGTATAAATTATATGCTGTTTATTCGGAAAGAAGATTCCAAATCTTGTAACTCTCGTCAGCTTGAATTTCAAGCATACTTCGGCCGTTGCAATATCTCGCACCTCTGGAAATTCCTTCTTGAAGGAAGGCTGTTGTTTCTGGATTGTAGATTAAATCGTACAAGACATGCTGATCGGTTAAGCTGGAATAGGGTAGGTTCGGCTTCTCGTTTGTATTCGGGAATTGACCAACTGGAGTGGTGTTCACAATGAGCTTACATTTTTCTAAAAGCAAAGGAGTGACTTGATCGTAAGAACAGGTCTGTTCGTTTTGCGGATTTCGACTTACGAAGAAAAAGCGAATGCCCAATTCTTTCAATACATAAGCAACGGCCAATGATGCTCCGCCTGTTCCAAGGATAAGGGCGTTTTCAACGCGGTTTTCAATCAGAGGTAGAAGTGTTCGTTTGAAGCCAATGAAATCGGTGTTGTGACCAATCCAGCGTCGATCAATAATTTCAACGCAATTCACGGCGCCAATCTCTTTCGCTTCATGTGAAACCTCATCGAGATATTGAATGATTTCTTGTTTGTATGGAATGGTAACGTTGAAACCGCTTAATCCGTGAAATTCCTCTCGGTCACGAATGTTGTCTAGAGAGTCTAATTCGATGTTAATATACCTCTCTCCTTGCGAAGCGTCTTGTGAAACATCTTTCGCAGAATCTTGCGTAGCATCTTGTGCAACATCTTTCGCAATAATCTGTCTCTGAAATTTAGACGTGAAATACGTTTGCGAAAATGAATGCTTCAACGACTTTCCAAGAAGCCCAAAAGTTCTCATGCCTTCGAACCGAATTTGCTTTTCAAGTAAGCAAAAACCATAGGCGCAAGCGAGATAAGAATAATCAGAATAACTACCGCTTCGAAGTGTTTTTTAACGAATTCAATTTGTCCGAGGAAGTAACCGGCAAGTGTCATACTCACAATCCAAAGAGCACCACCGAAGATATCGTAAGGAAGGAATTTTTTTCTGTAGTCCATCTTCCCAACACCAGCAACAAACGGCGTAATGGTGCGAACGATTGGTACGAAGCGCGCCATGATAATGGCCTTTGTTCCGTGCTTCGTGAAGAACTCTTCGGTTTTAGTTAAGTGCTTTTCGGCAATCAATGGTTTGCCTCTAAACTTCTTTGCGAGAATCGCAGTTCCGAATGACCTTCCAATGTAATAGTTGCATTGATCTCCAAGAATAGCCGCTACGATTAACGAAACCATTAATATGGAAAGACTTAAATTGTTTTCACCTGCACACATAGCACCTGCTGCAAACAACAAGGAATCTCCAGGAAGGAAAGGCATGACCACCAATCCTGTTTCGACAAAAATGATTAGAAATAAAATGGCATAAAACCAAACGCCATATTCATTCAATAAAAGAGGAAGCTCTTCATTCAAGTGCAGAACGAAGTGCAAAAAAGACTGTATCATTTCCATATTAAAGCGAACACTTGATTTCGGGTGCGCATTGTTCTGCGTACCCTTGAACACCTCCCGCCAGGCTGTAAATAGCGTCTCCTGGGAATTTCTTTTCAATCATATATACTAACGCATCTGAACGCTTACCACTGTTGCAATGGAAGACGATGGGATTCTCTTTCGGAAGGGAAGGGTACTTGTCAATGACATGTTCCATGGGAATGTGCATTCCGTCGAGTGTGCAAATTGCCACTTCATATTCTTCACGAATGTCTACCAACAAATGTGGCTTGTTTTCGTTTTTCCAAATGAGTAATTCTTCAGGCTGCAGGTGTTGCATATTATCCTTTCATTTTAGAAACTATCTCTTCGGGAAGGTAATCGAAGAAGGTATCACCACGCAATCCCATACGCAAACATTCCAAAGGAATGGTTTCGTTTTCGGCAATGTTTCCAAGGTTTACATTCGGACCGCAGTTTTTAATGAAATACACTTGCTGTGCTTTCTTCGGCGCTTCCCAGATAATATCGTTTCCGTTAATCTTACTTAAAATCTTGTTGATTAGCATTACGTGCGCTTGCCCGCTTGGACGGTAGATTCCAACGTTTCCGCTTTCGCGTGCTTCAGCAATTACTTTCCAAGAACCGGCATCCAATTCCGCTTGCATCATTTTAATCCATTTAGCTGGACTGATTAAGATGCCTTCTTCTTTTGATCCAACTTCCGAAAGAACTTGATAGTTTTTTGCGTATTCGGTGATAAGCTGACATTTCTTTTTGTGATCCAAAGCCATGCTTCCGTCAGAAACTTCAACCATTTCAATTCCAAGACTGTCGATATACTTGCGGTATTTGTCAAGTTCTCCGCGCACATAGCACGCTTCGAAAAGCGTTCCACCTAAATACACTTTAATTTTCGCGTTGTGGTACAACTTCACTTTTTCTTTCACTTGGGTTGAAAACACAGATGTTCCAAATCCAAGTTTCACCATATCAATATATTCAGAACTGCTCGAGATCATTTCTTCGGCTTGACGAAGAGAGATTCCTTTGTCCATAACCATCGTAAGACCGAACTGACGTTCTTTCTTTTCGCGGTTTGGCATGTGGCTTAGTTGAATGTTCATAGTTGCTAATTTTGTGCGAATATCGGTTAAATTTACTTAGTGTGAAAATTACACTAACCCTAAGTCGCTTTTAAGTTGGATGTAAAATGGTAATTGAAGAATCTTCGGATAGTATTCTTCCAATTCTGAAAGTTGTGATTTGTCGTTTTGCATGAGGTAATGCAAGAGCTCTTCTGCTGATTGCATTTTGCCTAATTCAATCAAGTAAACCGCTCTGCGGTAACCAATATCTGGATTCGATAAGTGAACCAAGGTAGCGTCTAGCATGGTGTCTAGAGCCTTTTCGTTGTTTCCGTTTTTGAAGAAAGCGTCGGCAAGTGCCATCCATGTTTCTTCGTTTTCAGGAAACTCCTTCACCAATTTTTCTCCAAGTGAAATAGACTCCGCGAACTTTTCCATCTTCACCAAAACTTCCATTTTATAAATGGCATAGTCTGGGTTTTTCGATTCCAATTCAATGGCTTTGTCCAGGAAGGGAAGTGCTTCTGCAAGTTTTCCTTGTAAGTCCATAACCACACCTAATCCCAAATAAGCATCTGCCCAATATTCATCGGTTTCAATGCTTTTGTGGTAATAGAAAAGGGCTTTATCGTAGTCGTTCAATTTCTCGAAGCATTCTCCAACATGACAGAAGATGGGCGCTTGAGGCGGTTCGTACACATACGATTCTTCAAGTACTTCAAGTGCTTCTGCATATTTCTCTAATTTGAAAAGTGCATGCGCCTTGTTGTAATAAGCCGGAGCGAAATCGCTTTGAATGGCCAAGCAGTAATCGTAAGCTTCAATTGAATCTTCTGAACGATCGAGTTTTTGAAAAGCGTTGCCAAGGTTATACCATGCGGCGAAACTATACGGATGCTCGTCTATGAATTGCTGGAAGTAGGTTGCGCAAACGGCAGGTAGACCTGCAAGTTCAAAGCAATAGGCGATTTCATAAAGTAAGGTCTCGTTTTCTGGACTGCGTTCGATTCCCTTCTTCAAGGTTTCAATGGCTTTTTCGTATTGCTCAAGGTTTTCGTATTCCAATGCAATCTCTAAATACACATCGTCAATTTCTTCTTCCGAACAGATTTGCAAAGCGCGTT
>JBJOPP010000195.1:0-4460 GCA_046050685.1 Bacteroidota bacterium | reverse complement strand
TCAACCATTCGTGATAGGTTGCTTGTTCTATGAAATCGGCGCCCGTATAGTTGCCCTCAAGGTCGGCAGTGTGAGTCGAAAGTGAATGACAACCTGCACACATTTCAGATTGACGAACCTTCGCATGGCCTAGTGGGCGGTACCCTACAAAGCTCTGCATCATTGCTTCGAAGATTGGAACAGCTTGCTCTTCGGTTACATATGGTCCGTAAATAGTATCCTTGTGAAAGAATAATTCTCCACTGAAATGTTTTCCAACGCCTTGAGGCCCTTCCATTTTTTGCTGGTGACAAGCTCCGCAGTTCACACCGTCACGAGCCAACGAATCCAAAGCAAGTTCTTCTAACGTATAGTTCGGGTTATTTAAAGAGAGTAAGTTCGTGTAACGTCCAACAGGAGCGTGGCAAGAAGTACATTTGTTCACCAGTTCTTGGGCATGCGCTGGATTCACTAATATTTCATGATTAACTTTTGCTTTCCAAAACGGATCTTTGGCAGAGTTTGCCATCATCGTTCCTCTCCAATTGGTTGCAGGACTAACATCTGATCCCTCAGCGTTAATGCTTGCGAAATCAACAGGATCATCTCCATGGCAACCGCCGCATCTTCCTGATCCAGTAAAGAATCCATTGTCGCCAACAGGAAGGTTTGTTTGTGTCAAGAGCTTCACCATTTCCATGCTTCCATGATGACCTTTTTTAGGCTTCTCATCTGACCATGAAATGTTAAATAAAGAAACCACAGTTAACAGTGCAAGAAGCGCTGTAATGGATTTGTTTTTTGAGCAGAGTGTTGGGATTCTGGACATACTTAATTTTTCAGTAGGCGAAAGATACATTTCATTCGCGTTAAGCAAAAAAAAATAATTGAAAGAAAGTTGGAATTTCTACGAATAATCAGGAAAACACAATTTCGTTGATGGGAGGTTCACTGAAATTATCGTTAATGGCTTTCAATAAATCTGTTCGGGATTGAAACAATTCAGCGCGAAGTGGAGCAGACTCAAAGTGCAAATGAAGCTGGTTTCCCTTGATGGTGATTTGCTTTGTCTTTTTGTAAAGAATAGGCCCAACCGCTTTTTCATAGGCTTCAATAATTTGAAGTTCATTCAATTTACGTTGAAGCGGAGACCTTCTGACCCACTCGCCAATGGCGTCCTTTAGCGAAAATTCATTTCTTGTGCTCATGGTTCTAAGGCTTCTTCAGGTAAGATGAAATTATTTTGAAGTGAAATGGTCTCGTAAGTCATCCCAACTTCTCGCAATAGGCGAGGCGTCTTTTCAATATCAGTATCTGAGAGGAAAATTTGTGAATGTGTGTTTTCGTTCAACCACTTCAATAAAGAACGAAGTCTGTTATCATCGAGTTTTTCTGAAATGTCATCGAGAATGAGCAATGGCGACTTATTCAATAGCCCCTTTGTGTATTCCAGTTGAGCAAGTTTTAGAGCTAACAGAAATGTTTTTTGCTGACCTTGAGAGGCGAACTTCTTCAACATTTTCCCTTGTAACTCGAATGCAATGTCGTCTTTCTGAATTCCTTTGGTAGTGCGCTCTGCGTGAATGTCGCGCTCAAGACTTCCTTCCAATAAGGTTAAATAGTTTCCTTCATTCACTTCCGATTCATAGCGCAAAACAGGAAGCTCTTCGGCCTGTGAAATTTCGTTGTAAATAGATTCGAAGACAGGCGAGAAACTCTCGAAAAAACTCTTTCGAGCCAAATGAATTTGTGTCCCTGTAAAATTCAATTGTTCGTTGTAGATTGAAATAATTTCAGCTAATTCGGTCTTGCCAAATCTGTTGTTTTTGAGGACTGCATTTCGCTGGTCAAGCGTGTGGTTGAATTGAATTAACAGTCTTAAATATTCGGGAGAAGTTTGAGACAATGTTTGATCCAACCATCTTCTGCGCACATCACTCGCTTCTCGAATAAGGTCAATGTCATTGGGGGTAACCATTACCAATGGCAATACGCCAATGTGTTCAGATAAACGATCGTAACTCTTTCCGTTTTTACTCACCTGCTTTTTCTTATCTCGGAAAAGGGCGTATGAAAATTTGAAGGTCTCGCTGTCGATCTCATATTCAGCATTGGCCGCACCTTGTTCTTTTCCATCTTGAATGGAAAAAGCGTCGGTGTGCGAGAAATAGCTCTTGCAGAAGCTTAAACTATAGATGGCATCAAGAATATTGGTCTTTCCAATTCCATTTTTCCCCAATAAACAATTCACTCGGGGCCCAAAGCGGGCCTCGAAGGCGTCGTAGTTCTTGAACTGGAACAACTGGAGTTTATGGAGTGTTATTATTGACATGGAATTAGAAGTGTCAAAATTATTCGGAATTTAGTATATTCGCACCTCAATTTACGCACATGTCAAAGAAAAATATCGTAGACCAAGAAGTGAGCAACAACGAAGTTAATGCTTCGAACACCACTTCAAATTTTTTCGAAAAGTACAGAAAGCCTCTAATGGCTGTAGGTATAGCATTGGTAGTTGGAGTAGGCGGTTACTTCGCTTACGACGCAATGATTGCTACTCCTCGCGAGCAAGAAGCTTCAAACGCCTTGTGGAAAGCGCAATACCATTTGTCAATTGATAGCATCGATTGGGCTTTGAACGGACATGAAGATGCTCCTGGATTTCAAAGCGTTATTGATAACTATGAAGGAACCGATGCTGCTGAGTTAGCGCATTATGGTGCTGCTATTTGCTTCCGTTCGAAAGGAGATTTCGGAAATGCATTGGCACACTTCAAAGAGGTAAACGTTGACGATCAAGCAATTTCAGTTTATGTCCTGGGTAACATTGGTGACATGAATGTTGAATTGGGTCAATTGGACGAAGCTGTGAAGTATTTCGAAAAAGCTGCTGCACAATCGAAATCAAACGGAACGCGTGATGCATTAGCTGGAGAATACTTGTTGAAAGCGGCTCGTGTATATGTTGAGCAAGGAAATAAAGACAAAGCGAAAGAGACATTGGAAAAAGCAATGGAAGGAATCGACAATCGTTCTGCTACTTACACAGAAGCAGATAAAATGTTGAACTTCTTGAAGGCGCAAGGATAATGGCTACAGTTAATCTTTCTGAAGAAAGAACTATTCTTCTTCCTGAAATTCAAAATCACCGTGTTGTTATTTTGGTTTCACGTTGGAACGAAGAAGTAACAGAGAATTTATACAACGGAGCAATGGAAACATTGCTCCGTCTTGGTTTTCAATCGTCTCAGATTGAAAAGGAGTATGTGCCGGGAAGTTTTGAATTACCCCTTGGCGCGAAATGGGCAACTGAGAAGCCAGGTGTTACCGGAGTTATTGCCTTGGGATGTATTGTTCGTGGAGAAACACCACATTTTGAATACGTATCTATGGCCACTGCTCAAGGCATTCAGGACATTGGATTGCATTCAGGGAAACCTGTAGTCTTCGGTGTTCTTACCGATGATCACATAGAACAAAGCCGCGCAAGAAGCGGTGGAGTTCTTGGCAACAAGGGAGTCGATTGCGCTCAAGCCTTGGTTGAGATGCTGGCGCTTCAGGCCAAATTAAAGTCTTAAAGTTTACACCGAGTTTCGTAAATTCGTTCAATGCGCAAAATTTTACTCATTGGATGCTTCGCTATGCTCGTTCAATTCGGATTGGCGCAGGTTGTGCATTTCATTGAGAATAAAGGACAATGGCCTTCACAGGTTAAATTCAGCGCAGCCACAGAAAACGGCAGAACGTTTTTCGAGAACAATGCCTTCACACATCATTTCTTCGATTTATCTGAAATAGCGAAAGCCCATGCGGGAAAGGAGTTCGAGCCGATTATGCGTGGACATGTTTTTCGTCAAGTGTTTCGCAATGCACATCCAGAGAAGGTTGTAGCCGATGCCTTTCAACAAACACGTTACAATTATTTTTTAGGAAACGATCAGGCCAAATGGGGAAGAGATTGTCGCGAGGCAAAAGGCTTCCGATATCAGAATTTTTATTCAGACATTCATCTGCATGTTTATCAGAATGAATTTTTCATGAAGTACGATTGGGAAGTTCAACGTGGCGCTTCTCCATCACAAATTCAATGGTCGTACGAAGGAACCGATGATGTTCGTGTAGAAGACGGAAGATTGATTGTTCGAACAGCACTTGGAGAAATCGTAGAGCAGATTCCAATCGCCTATCAAATGATTCCAATGGAAGGCGAGGCTGCCGGCAACAATCCTCCATGGAAAGCACGCGTTGATTGTGCTTTCGTGAAAAATGGAAATACAATTTCTTTTCGAGTAGGAGAATACAATAAAAGGTATGCGTTAATCATAGATCCAGAACTCATCTTCTCATCATACAGCGGAAGCTTCGACGACAACTTCGGTTATACCGCCACTTATGACAGTCAGGGTAATTTAATTTCGGGAAGTAGTGCATTCGGACAAGGATATCCGACAACCATTGGCGCTTATCAAACGACATGGGGT
>JBJOPP010000194.1:0-3220 GCA_046050685.1 Bacteroidota bacterium | reverse complement strand
TTTCCGCTTCAGGAGCTTCAGTCAATGAAACACGAACGGTATCGCCAATGCCATCTTCCAACAACGTACCTATTCCGATTGCCGATTTAATTCTTCCATCTTCACCGTCACCGGCCTCTGTTACCCCGAGGTGCAAAGGAAAAACTTCACCTGCTTCCAAAAGTGTTTGAACCAACAAACGATAGGCTTGCACCATCACTTGCGGATTAGAGGCTTTCATGGAAATGACCAAGTTCTTATAATCACAATCAAGACAAATACGTATGAACTCCATGGCCGATTCCACCATGCCTTCCGGTGTATCTCCGTAACGACTCAGAATGCGATCTGAAAGTGAACCGTGGTTCGTTCCAATTCGCATTGCCGTTCCATGTTCTTTGCAAATTTCAACAAGCGGAATAAACCGCTCGCGAATGCGCTTCAATTCTGTAGAATACGATTCGTCTGTGTAAACAATTTCTTCAAATTTCTTTTTGTCTGCGTAGTTACCGGGATTCACACGAACCTTTTCTACAATGCGCGCTGCAATCTCGGCGGCGTTCGGAGTGAAGTGAATATCGGCAACCAGCGGAGTGTAGTAACCGGCCTTATGAAGCTCTTCACGAATGTTGCGAAGATTTTCCGCTTCGTTTTTACTTGGGGCTGTAATACGCACCAATTCGCAGCCAGCTTCAATCATGCGAATACTTTCAGCAACGGTCGCTTCGGTATTCATGGTATCCGCTGTGGTCATCGACTGCACACGAATAGGTGCATCGCCGCCCATGGTTAAACCACCAATGGTTACAGCGTGGGTTTTGATACGCTTGTATCCAAATAAATCTTCGCAGAATTGTTTCATTACTCAGTAAGCTTGCTCATTTCCTCGTTCATCTGAGCTTCCAACGCATCCGTTACTGAATCTGCAGAACTCTGCAATTCATTAAACGAATCTTCCAATTCTTTCGTCAAAATATCAATGTATTTTCCTTCCTTGATACACTCTTTTGCTTGATCATTTATATCGCTTGGCTTATAGTCTGCTTTCGGAAATTTCTCCGAAATTTTCGCAGAAGTACAATCACAAATTTTCACCGCATCTTCCTTGGTGTACAAATTACCCACGGTTTTATTGCACTCTGACTTTACTTCAGCGCGCTTCTCGTCGTTCCATCCACCGCATGAAGCAAGGGTTGCAGCAATGATTGATAGGAATAATACTTTTTTCATGTTGAATTATTTAATTTACAAGTTTAACTCTTTTCACTTTTTGAAAACACGTTCGTGTGCCATTTTGTTCTTATTGGCCAACTGTCCGCATGCTGCGTCAATATCCTTTCCTCTTGAACGACGAACATTCACGATCATGTTCTTGCTTTCCAAGAATTTCGCGAAGGCATCTACACGCTCAGGACTGGCTTGCTGAAACTCTCCGTCGTCAATCGGATTGTATTCAATAATATTTATTTTAACTGGAAGTTGCTTCGAGAATTCTGCTAACTCCCTTGCATCCTGAATGGTATCATTGAAGTCCTTAAAAATAATATACTCGAACGTAATACGCGTTCCGGTTGCTTCATGGAAATACTTCAACGCTTCGGAAAGGGCCGCCAAGTTATTCGACTCGTTAATGTCCATGATTTTGTTGCGCTTTTCGTCGTTCGCAGCATGAAGCGATAGAGCCAGGTTGAACTTCACCTTATCGTCCCCCAACTTCTTAATCATCTTCGCAATTCCTGCTGTGCTCACAGTGATGCGCTGAGGAGACATCCCCAATCCTTCAGGACTGGTGATCCACTGAATGGAGTGCATCATGTTCTTGTAGTTGAGCAAGGGCTCGCCCATTCCCATGTACACAATATTGGTCAATGGAGTTTTATAACGGTTAAGCGCTTCGTTACGCAAGTAATTCACCTGATCGAAAATCTCTCCACCTGTTAGGTTGCGCATCATTTTCAGTCTACCTGTAGCGCAAAACTTACACGCTAGGCTACATCCTACTTGAGAAGAAATACAAGCTGTCATGCGCTTGGTGGTTGGAATTAAAACCCCTTCCACAACCTTGTCTCCGTCAACGGTAAACGCGCATTTAATAGTTTTATCTGCACTAATCTGTTGTTCATGCAGAACAGCCTTCGACAAAAAGTACTTCGTGTCGAGCTCCTCTCGTAAATCTTTCGGCAAATTCTGCATATCTGAAATGTTCGCGGCGCCCCGCTGCCACATCCATTCGCGAATCTGCTTTGCACGAAAAGAGGGCGCTCCAAGTGTTTTCAACTCGGACATTAGTTCTTCCGAACTCAATTCTCGCAAATCCTTTTTTGTATTCATGCGGTGCAAAGATAGATAGCTTACATTTGAATCACATTCTCTTTTCATGAAGCGATTCGTATTACTCTTTATTTTTTCCATTGGAATGTCGGTCTATGCTCAAACGGATAGTCTAGCCATTGACTTTCCGATAGACAGCGTGCCCGACATAGAAGAGATTACGATGGACATGCTCGAAATGCCTCCAATGGAAATTCTTGAGGACTACAACTCGAAAGACTACATCCGATACATGTGCTTTTTCACAGGAATAGATGCTGGAATTATTTCGTTACAGAATAAAAATATTCCTCTGAAATCAAATCAGTCCTTTTCTATTCGATTGAATTTGATGGAATACAAGAAACAATTGGTTGGAAATAGATTCGGCGTTTTTTCTGGAATTTCATTGGGTTATCAGCAAATTGGTTTTCAAGACGACTTTAAGTTTTTTAATTCTGGAAGTCAAACCATTCTTCTTCCAGACAGTATCGATTATTTGAAAAACCAGTTGCGTTCATTTTCTGTATCTGTTCCAATTATGTTCGAAATAAATAGCAAGAACACCTTTGAAAAAAACGTGCATTTATCTTTCGGTGTTCAAGCCGGGTATCGCTATGCGAACAGCACATACCAAAAGCACTTGAATGGCGGAGCAACTATTATTCGTAAAAACAGTGAGGATATTTATGTTAACAGCTATAATTTCGAAGCATGCGTTAGAGTTGGATATCAGAACCTCACCTTCTTCGCTTCGCGATCCTTAACTCCACTTTTCAGTCCGAATAAATTTCCAACCGAACTTTATCCTGTAGTCGTTGGAATGTGCATTATTCCTGCTAATACGAAGCCAAATAATCTCGACGATTTCGATTTTTAAGCCCATGACTTTACGCTCCCGCATATACATTTCGCTTTTTTCTGTCATTGT
>JBJOPP010000193.1:0-5932 GCA_046050685.1 Bacteroidota bacterium | reverse complement strand
TCGTTGCTTCTAACTCTTCCAACTTCACCACTTTATTGACCATGCCCATAGCTTCTGCTTCTGCGGCGGTGTATTGTTCACACAAGAACCAAATCTCTCTCGCTTTCTTTTGACCGACTTGTCTTGCCAAATAACTCGAACCAAATCCGGCATCGAAACTTCCCACCTTCGGACCAGTTTGTCCAAAACGCGCATTGTCTGAAGCAATGGTTAAATCACACACTACGTGCAATACGTGTCCGCCACCAATGGCATAACCATTCACCATGGCAATAACAGGCTTAGGCAGTTCGCGAATGCGCTTGTGCAAATCCAACACATTCAATCTTGGAACACCGCGCTCGTCGACATATCCTCCAACACCCTTCACATTCTGATCTCCACCGCTGCAAAACGCCTTGTCTCCTTCACCGGTTAAAACAACGACCGCAATGTCTTGACGCTCGCGACAAATGTCCATGGCGTCTATCATTTCCACATTGGTCTGTGGTCTGAACGCATTGTAAACCTGCGGTCTGTTAATGGTGATTTTAGCAATTCCTTCGAAGAATTCAAATCGAATATCCTCGTAATCTTTAATGGATGTCCACTGTGCGCTCATATCTTTTTTGTATGTTGAAAGAAGGCGTCTAAGGCCTTCGGATTATCTTCTTTCGATGTATATATTTCCAAAACAGAAACGTTGTTCTGATTGAAAAACAAAGGTAGTGTCTGATTCAATTCGTCATTATTCGCCGCGCTGAAATAATTCAAATTATATAAATCCGCGATGCCCTTAATGGATTTGCTGCTGTGCGCTGTCTCGAAAAACTGTTCGAGGTGGGCGGTGTCTTTCGACCCGTCAATGATTCGGAAAATACCACCGCCGCCGTTGTTGATCACAATCACCTTCAATTCATTTGAAAGGTAGTTGTTCCAAAATGCGTTGCTGTCGTAGTGAAACGAAAGATCTCCAGAAATCAAAAGTGTAGGCTTCTTGGTTTTCCAAGCCGCTCCAATGGCGGTGCTTGTAGAACCGTCTATTCCGGCTACACCGCGGTTTCCGAAATAGGTTAGGTTTTTATTCTGATTGAAAAGCTGAATGTATCGAACCACCGAACTGTTTCCCATTTGAATATCCATTCCGGCTGGAATGGACTTCAATAAAGTAGAAAAAACAGTTAAGTCGGAAAACGGTGCACTGGGCAACCAAGTTTCCACTTGCTTTATTTGATTTTCTTGAATGGAAAGCAAAGTCTTCTTCCATTCCGATTTGCTCTGAATTTCATTCAATGCATTGAAAAAATCTTGCGGAGAAACGTTGCACTGCTCGTTAAGGCAATCAAAGGTATCCATGGCTTTTTCATTCAAGCCAACTTGAACATGCTTCGGCTTTGCTGCTCTTAATATTGCTTTTATTTTTCTTGAAATGATATTCGTTCCTACTGTAATCAACACATCTGGAGCCAGCGCAATATGAGCCTCATCGCCCAACCCCATAATCATTCTGTCGATGCACGGAAACGCGTTTTCAATGTTTACATTGGCGTGTGTTTCAGTGAACACCACGACTTGCTGCAGCGCATTGAATTGCTCAAGTTCTTTCGAAAAGTCCTGATAATCGTGCTGTCCAATGAGAACCATAATTCTTTTCGCTTGCTGAACAGTATCGATAACATTTCTCGAAATTTCACATTGAAGTTTCGGTTGTTCAAAATTGAACACCGGGAGTTCATGGCAATCGATTAACCCGTACAACGGCTCTTGAAAGGGAACATTCAAATGAACGGGTCCGTTGTTCGAAAGCAAGTATTGAAAAGTCTTTTGAATTATTTCTCTATTCTGAACCGAGGCATCTTTCTCATCGGCAAACAAACACGCCGAAAAATCCGCGTAATTCTGAAAGACATTGTTCTGACGAATGCTCTGTCCTTCTCCTCTATCGATCCACTCCTCGGGCCTGTCGGCTGAAATCACCAACAACGGAATGCGCTGATAATAGGCTTCCGCAATGGCTGGGGCATAATTCAACAGTGCTGTTCCGCTGGTGCAAATGAGCACCGTTGGTTTCTTCGTTTGTTGCGAAAGACCCAATGCAAAAAATGCCGCAGAACGTTCATCAACGATGGAGTACAATTGAAAAAAAGAATCGTTGGCAAGCGAAATACTGAAAGGCGCATTGCGAGAACCTGGTGTAATAATTACATCAGCAATGGAAGCGCCTTTCAGGGCGCCCATTAGTTCTGACACAACTTTTTTCGAAGAGATTTTCATGCGGGCCACGAAGATAGAAACACCGCGTTGAATGAATCGTTCAAAAATTAAAAAATTACCTCTGTGAGTGACTCCGCTTTCCAGCGCGTTTCGCGTGCTTCCAATTCAGGAACGCTTGAATCTGTTATTCCAGCCCCAACGAAAACATCGATTCTTTTGGTGGAAAGCTTCATGCAACGCAAAATAACATAGACATCAACGCTGCTTCCCTGTTCCATTCCAATTAAACCTGTATAGTATTCGCGATCATGTTTTTCTAATTGCTGAATCAATTGCATGGCCTCAGCTCGCGGCAATCCGCACACTGCAGGTGTGGGATGCAATGCCTTCATTACCTTCTTCCAATCACCGCTATATTCAAATTGAATTTCTGTACACAAATGCTCTACGGAACCTGCGCTTCGCGTCTTCACCTCACCCAACACAATATTTTTCGCACCCAAGTTTTCCAATTCTTGTTGAATGAAATCGGTCACCAAGCGTTGCTCTTCTGTCTCTTTATCGCCCCACGGCTCTTCAGTTCCTGTCTTCCGTGTTCCCGCTAAACTTATGGTCTGATAAACCTCCTCACGTTTCCGGAAAAGCAATTCAGGAGATGCGCCCAACCATGTCACTTCATGTTCGTCGGTAAACGCAAAAACAGCAGCACCCGGAAACCTTTCGTTCAACGCTGTAAAGATTGAATCGGCTGTAAGTCCTTGATGCGGGAAGGAAATGATTCTGCTCAAGACAATTTTCTTTGCTTGATCTTGCTTCAGAAACTCAACACCTTGGTCAACAGTTTCGGCATATTCCATATCGGAGCTTTCCCGATTCACTTCACCCCGAAAATCGCTTTTCAAAACAAATGTGCGTGCAGCATCTGGGTTCTTCGTTGTGCTTTCTTGCGGAAGTCGCAATCGGATAATACTCATTTTGCGTATTTCACCATTACTGTTAAGCGGGCAATAGCAATTAGATTTCCCGCGTGATCACGAATCTTCACATCCCACACTTGTGTGCTTCTTCCCATATGAATGGGCTCACCCACGCCATACACGAAATCGGTTGTGGCTGATTTAAGGTGATTAATATTCAGTTCTAGACCAACCGCTATTCCGCCTTCTTCTTTAACACTTTCGTGTGCACCTATGCTTCCAATAGTTTCGGCCAACACCGCGCTAGCACCGCCGTGCAAGAGTCCGAATGGTTGAATGGTCCGTTTGTCCACGGGCATTCTTGCTTCAATACGTCCAGGCTCATTCTTTAAAATTTCGATCCCCAAATGCGAGATCATATTTTCCGGATGGAATTTATGGTCCATAACTCAATTTTGCGTGCAAGGTAGCATAAATTTGCGGGGTGAAAAACACCCAAGACACATACCGATTGCTCATTGCAGAAGATGAGAATTCCATTGCAAAAACATTAAAATTAAATTTTGAATTGGAAGGTTTCGATGTGTTTGTAGAGTCGAACGGTCTTGGTGCATTAAAAGCGGCCCAAGAAAAATTCTTCGATTTAATTATTCTAGATGTTATGCTTCCGGAGATGGACGGGATTTCCATTTGCGAAACTCTGCGTTTAGGTGGAAACCACACCCCTGTTCTTTTCCTTTCGGCTAAAGGAACAGGGAAAGACAAGGTGGAAGGATTGAAGGTAGGCGGTGATGATTACTTGGCCAAGCCCTTCGAATGGGAAGAACTTCTACTTAGAAGCAAAAAATTAATTGTCCGCAAGTCAGACGGACATAGGACCATTGAAGATTTAGAAACTTTTAATATTGGGCCTTGCACCATTCACTTCAATAAATACGAAGTGCAAACTCCTGAAGGTATCATTGCCATTACCAAACGTGAGACGATGCTCCTAAAGCTACTTATTTCAAAACAGGGCGAGGCGGTTAGTCGCGAAGAGATTCTAGAAAAGGTCTGGGGATACGACACGGTGACACACAACCGAACGATTGACAATTTTATACTGAACTTCAGAAAAATATTCGAGTCGCATCCTAACGCCAATAAGCGTTTTCTATCGATTCGCGGGGTTGGATATAAATTTCTTTAAAAAATACAGGCAACCTTCTCTTTAACATTCCGTCTATTAATTGGTTACGCAGTCCAAGCTGCGTGTTGGTTTCAAAATTCCCTTGCAGGTTTTCGAAAAAGGTCCTTTCCAGGGCCTTTTTTGTTTTAAGTAGAGGGCATTCTATTTTGAATACCGTCCATTACCCTAACTGAAAATATTCGCACCATGAAACAAGTAAAACTATTATTGGCTGTATTTGGAATGTCTTCATTCCTCGTTTCGTGCAGCTCTGCCGTTCAGTCTGTTGGACATCAAGGAAAGAAAAACCCTTGTTTTTTCAGTGACAAAAAAGGAACACTCCGTCCGTATAAAACCAACGAAGATCGAGTAACAGAGCATTATCATTTCAGAAACGCTCTTGAGAAAAAATAATTACTGAGGGATGTAAACGAGCTTTTTCGTTTCGAAAAATTCCTGCGGAAAGTATTGCGACAAGTCGAATAATTCAGCGTGCTTTTTCAACGATTTCAGTTCTTCTTTTAGGTCGCCACCTTTCAAACAAATAAGTCCATTTGGAATTCCATTTTGGTCTTCCTTTTTGTATTTGCCTCTGGTCCACATTAACAGTTCTTCAGCAGGCGCAACAGCGCGACTTACGACAAAATCAAATTGGCCTTTAACTGCCTCAACCCTTCCGTGAACAGTTTTAACATTCTTCAAGCCAATGAATTCAATGGCTTCATTCACGACCATGATTTTCTTACCAATACTATCCACCAACAAGAACTCTGTTTCTGGATTGGCAATGGCTAATGGGAGCCCTGGAAATCCGCCGCCGGTTCCCAAGTCTAACACATGCGACTTTGGTGTGAACGGAAGAAATTTAAAGATGCTCAGACTGTGCAGAACATGACGTTCTACAAACTCGCTTGTATCTTTTCGTGAAACAACGTTAACACGTTGATTCCAATCCAAAATAACTTCCTCTAGTTTTTGAAATTGTTCCCATTGAACTTCCGTAAACGTGAAGTAGGGAGATAGTTTTTCTCTTATTGACATTAAAAGTTACCCTTGGTAGTTTTCATTAAATCGAACATGAAATCGCGTGCACGGAAGAGCTGTGCTTTTACCGTTCCTAGGGGTAATTCTAAAATCTCAGAGATTTCCTCGTACGATTTTTCTTCAAAATATCTTAATTCAACCAAACGTTTGTAACGAGGTTTCAATTTCTCTACAACATCGCGCATACGCTGCACACGCTCATCTTTTTGCATTGACTCTTCCGGATCTAAACCATCCTCTTTTACGGGAATAACATAAGACTCTCCATCCTCATTGGAAAAACCTTGATCGATAGAAATCGCCTTAATTCTCTTCTTTCGAATAAAATCAATGGAATGATTCGAAGCAATTTTAAACAACCAGGTCGAAAAAGCGAATTGTGGTGTGTATTGGTCCAATCGCTTGAAAGCCTTGCTAAAAGTTTCAATGGTTAAATCTTCCGCATCGTCGGAATTATTAACCATTTTAAGCAACATGAAGTACACGGAATCCTTGTACCTGCCCATTAGTTCGGTATATGCTCGTTGATCTTTTTCGTTCAACGCACGCAACACAAGAAGGTAATCCTTCTTGGCCTTATCCGATAAATGATCAATCAATTCCATTTTTG
>JBJOPP010000192.1:0-9110 GCA_046050685.1 Bacteroidota bacterium | reverse complement strand
TTTCGATATGAGATGGTAGATGCTTTTTCTAAGTCGAAGGAAGTTGCTCAGAGCTATAAAAATTCATTTTTGTTGTGGAAGCAGACCGACCTTCAACTTGAGCAGCTTCGTCAGCAATTGAACAGTGAGAAGGCGAATGAAGATTATCGATTGTTTCAATTGAATGAATTGGAGCAAGAAGATTTTTCTGCTTTTGATGTAGCTGAAATGGAGGGTGAGCTGAACCTGCAACAGAACTCTGGTGAATTGCTCGAGTCGCTTCATACTATTTCAAGTTTGTTGAGTGAAGGGGAGAGCAATGCCATTCAGCAATTGAAAATAGCGAAGCAGCAACTCATGAAGTGGGAAAGCGGTCATCCGAAGTTGCAACAGTTTTCTACTCAAATGGAATCGGCCATTGCCGAATTACGCGAAGTAGATATAGACTTACAACGGTTTGCGGAATCGGTATCAACCGATCCGGCAAGGGCTTCTTGGGTGGAAGAGAAATTGAGCTTCGTTTATAAAATGTTCCGTAAGCACAATGTCAATAGCATTGAAGATTTATTGGCATTGAAGATGAAATTAGAGCAAGATGCTCAGCTAACAGCAACATTGGAATTTTCCATTCAACAGAAAGAACAGGAGGTTATGCAGCTTGAAGCGAATTGCCGAGAGCTTGCAACGAAACTATCTCATCTGCGCATGAAAGGGGTGAAAGAAGCCGAGAAGGCCATTTCATCTTCCTTAAATAAATTGAATTTAACACACGCACAATTTCAGATTGAAGTTACGGGTACCGCTGAACTGCATGTCCATGGTGCAGAGAATTTACGATTTGCATTTTCGGCCAATAAAGGTCAGCCTTTTGAAGACATCAAGTCTGTCGCGTCAGGGGGAGAGATATCACGCGTGATGCTTGCAATAAAAGCGGCAACGGCGCATTTGAATGAAATGCCTGTTTTGATATTGGATGAAATTGATCAAGGAGTTGGCGGAGAAACAGGTAATCGTATTGCGAGCTTGCTTCGTGAGATGTCAGCTTCTGCGCAACTACTGGTGATTACCCATTTGCCGCAAATTGCTTCAAAAGCTCATCAGCATTTTAGAGTTACAAAACGTGTGGAAGGCGACAGTACTATCAGTGATTTGGAAGAATTGAATCTTGCTGCACGAGAGAAGGAATTGGCGCATATGCTTGGCGGTGATCAGGCGGGTGCAGCAGCACTTCAAACCGCAAAAGAATTAATGCAGCAGGATTGATGATGGACTTTCAAAAACTTTGTTCGGTTTCAAGTGCTGAGGAATTGTTGGAAGGACGAATTCTTTTGGTGGATAAACCCTTGAATTGGACGAGTTTCGATGTGGTGGGAAAGTTGAAATGGATTCTACGCAGCGAAGGAAAACTTCCGAAGTTTAAGATAGGTCACGCAGGAACACTAGACCCATTGGCAACAGGGTTATTGGTGATTTGCACGGGCAAGATGACCAAGTCGATTAGCGAAATTCAAGGGGGTACAAAAGAGTATACCGGAAGAATAGTTTTAGGAGCAACGACTCCAAGTTTCGACAAAGAAACATTACCAGAGAATATTCAATCGACCGATCATTTATCGCTTCAGCAATTGGAAGAGGCTGCGAAGACCTTCATTGGTGAGCAACTTCAGTTACCACCGGTTTATAGTGCCAAGCAAATTGACGGTGTTCGCGCTTATGAAATGGCGAGAAAGAATGAAGAAGTGAAAATGCGGGAGAACTTAATTGAAATCGAAGCCTTTGAGTTAAGTGATTTTGATGGGAACGAGGTGTCGTTTCGCATTCGATGCTCAAAGGGAACATACATTCGCTCGATAGCGAATGATTTTGGACAGAGATTGGGCGTTGGCGGATATTTAAGCGTCTTGCGCAGAACAGAAAGTTTGCCGTTTCGTGTGGAAGAAGCAAAGACTCCTTTGGAGTGGGTGAAGATATTTTACCCTAGTTATGAGTCTGCTAATGAGCACTTTAGTGCTGACTCGGTGAAAAAGGTCTTTACAAAGGCTTTTTGATTTCGTACTTTCGCCCCCCACTTAAATAATAACACCTTGATTTCCACAATGAAATTGGGTCAATTCAAATATGAATTGCCTAAAGAATAAATAGCTCAACATCCGCTACCTCACCGCGATGATTCCAAATTAATGGTATTGGACCGTAAGACTGGAAAGATTGAGCACAAGAAATTTCGTGATTTGCTAGATTATTTTAGCGAAGGCGATGTAATGGTGAATAACAACACGAAGGTTTTCCCTGCGCGTATGTATGGCAATAAGGAAAAGACTGGATCAATGATCGAGGTTTTCTTGTTGCGTGAATTGAACGACAAGAGTTTGCTATGGGATACCGTAGTTGATCCGGCTCGTAAGATTCGTATTGGAAATAAATTGTATTTCGGACCTAATGACGAATTAGTTGCTGAGGTTATTGATAACACAACATCACGTGGAAGAACGCTTCGTTTCTTGTACGACGGGCCGCACGAAGATTTCAAAAAATTGGTATATAGCCTAGGTGAAACACCACTTCCGAAATACATTGAGCGTCCTGTTGAACCAGAAGATGCTGAGCGTTATCAAACTATTTATGCAAAGTACGAGGGTGCTGTAGCAGCTCCAACAGCTGGACTTCACTTTTCGAAGCAACTATCGAAGCGTTTAGAGATTGCTGGAATTCATATGGCTGAATTGACTTTGCACATTGGATTGGGTACGTTTAGAACTGTCGAAGTAGAAGACTTAACGAAGCACAAGACGGACAGTGAGCAATTGATTATACCTGAAGTGACTGCTGATTTAGTGAATGACGCAAGAGCTAAAGGAAAGCGTGTTTGTGCTGTAGGAACAACAACGCTTCGTGCATTCGAAAGCAGTGTTGGAACAAACAACACGTTGAAAGCATTTGACGGATGGGCGAGTAAATTTATCTTCCCTCCGTATGATTTTCAGATAGCAGATAGCTTAATTACGAACTTTCACGAGCCTCAAAGTGTGTTGTTAATGATGACAACAGCCTTCGGTGGCTATGATTTTGTAATGGAAGCATACAAGGAAGCGATTAAGAAGAAGTACCGATTCTTCTGTTATGGCGACGCTATGTTGATCATATAATAGCACTTCGAAACATGGTGAATCTTGAAAATTTAATGTTTTCATGAAAGAAATGTTGAAAAGTGTTTGCAGATAAGAAAAAAGATTGTATTTTCGCACCCCCAAATTTTAGGGAATTGACTTTAAGAATAGAGATAAAATGGATACGTTGAGTTACAAAACCCCATCAGCAAACAAGGAAACTGCTAACAAGCAGTGGTTGATTGTTGATGCAGAAGGCAAGAATCTTGGTCGTTTGGCTAGTGAAGTAGCAGCTATACTTCGCGGTAAGCACAAACCATTGTATACGCCACACGCAGACTGCGGAGACTACGTAGTAGTTGTTAACGCAGAAAAAATTGCACTTACTGGAAAGAAGTGGGATGAGAAAGTTTACATCCGTTACACTGGCTACCCAGGTGGACAACGTTTCGCTAGCCCGAAAGAAATGATGGCTAAGCATCCAACAGCAATGATTGAGATGGCAATTCGCGGAATGCTTCCAAAGAATCGTTTGGGTCGTGAAGTATTTAGAAACTTGTATGTTTATGCAGGTACTAACCACGAGCAAACAGCTCAACAACCAACAGTTTATACTTTAAAAGGATAATTTAGTCAATGGCAACTACGCAATATACCAATACTTCAGGTCGTCGTAAGACCGCAGTAGCACGTGTTTACCTTTCAGAAGGAACAGGTAAATTTGAGATCAACGGAAAAGATTACGCACATTATTTTCCAACGTTGGTACTTCAGTACCGCGTTAACCAACCTTTCATCCTTACTGGAAACGAAGGGAAGTATGATTTCAAAGCGAACATTGATGGCGGTGGAATCACCGGTCAAGCTGAAGCAGTTCGTTTAGCGATCAGCAAAGCATTAATTGAACTTAATCCCGATTGGAAGCCAGCTTTAAAAGCTGAAGGTCTTACCACTCGTGATCCTCGTATGGTTGAACGTAAGAAGTTCGGTCAACGTAAGGCTCGTGCTCGCTTCCAGTTCTCTAAGCGTTAATCGCAAGAGAATTTCCTGGAAAGCTTATCGAGCTTGTTTAGCATCCAAACTCCAAAGACTCATATTTCGGTATGGCTACTTTGGAGTTGACTTTTAGAGAACGTAAACAAGAATAAAATAAAAAATGGCAAAAGTTACTTTTGATGAATTGCTAGATGCCGGAGTACACTTCGGACACCTTAGCCGCAAATGGAATCCAAACATGGCTCCGTATATCTTCGGAGAGAAAAAAGGAATTCACATTATTGATTTGAACAAGACAGTTGTTAAGCTTGATGAAGCTTGCAATGCAATGCGTCAAATCGCAAAGTCTGGAAAGAAAATCCTTTTCGTAGCTACTAAGAAACAAGCGAAAGATATCGTTGCTGAAAAAGTAAGCGCTATCGGAATGCCTTTCGTTGTAGAGCGTTGGCCTGGTGGAATGTTAACGAATTTCGTTACCATTCGTAAGGCGGTTCGTAAAATGACTTCTATTGAGAAAATGGAAGCCGACGGAACTGCTGCTACCATGAGCAAAAGAGAGCGTCTTCAAATGACTCGTACAGTTACTAAAATGCGTAAGAACTTAGGTTCTATTGCTGAAATGAACCGTGTTCCTGCAGCATTATTCGTTATTGATGTAATGAAAGAACATATCGCAGTTGCAGAAGCAAAGCGTTTAGGTATTCCAGTTTTCGCAATGGTTGATACCAATAGCGATCCACGTAAAATCGACTTCGCTATTCCAGCAAATGACGATGCTACAAAGTCTATCAGCAAAATTTTGGATGTAGCTATCGAAGCTATCGCTGAAGGATTGGCTGAACGTAAAACCGACAAAGACAAAGGGGAAGACGTTCCAGCAACAGCTGAAAAGAAAGAAGATAGAAAGCCAGCTACACGCAAGCGTGCACCAAAGGCTTAATTGTTTAATGAATTAATTTATTGAATCATGAATATTACAGCAGCAGATGTAAATAAGCTTCGTACCATGACTGGTGCGGGTATGATGGATTGCAAGAAAGCACTTACCGAAGCGGAAGGTGATTTCGAAAAAGCAGTTGAATTGCTTCGTAAAAAAGGTCAAAAAGTGGCTGCAAGCCGCGGAGATCGCGATGCAACAGAAGGAGTTGTTTTAGCGAAAGCTAGCGCTGACAACACCAGCGGTTACATTATCGTTTTGAACTGCGAAACAGATTTCGTAGCTAAGAACGATGGTTTCGTAAGTTTCGCTAACAGTATTTTGGATGCAGCTATCGCAAACAACGCGAACAGCCCAGAAGCAGTTAAAGCGTTAACTTTCCCTGGAACTTCTTTAACTATCGAAGAAAAAATTACTGAAGAGATTGGTAAAATCGGAGAAAAAATTGATTTGTCGACAGCGTCTCAAATCAATGCTGGATTCGTTTATTGCTACAACCACCCAGGTAACAAATTGGCTTCTATCGTAGGTTTCAACAAAGAAACTTCTGCAGATGTAGCGAAAGATGTTGCTATGCAAACTGCAGCTATGGCTCCAGTAGCATTGGATGAGACTTCAGTTCCAGAAGAATTGAAACAAAAAGAAATCGAAATTGGAAAAGAATTAGCTATCAACGAAGGTAAACCTGCGGATATGGCTGAGAAAATTGCAATGGGTCGTTTGAACAAATGGTTTAAAGAAACTACTTTGGTGAATCAAGAATTTATCAAGGATAGCAAATTAACTGTTGGTCAATACGTGAAGTCAGTAGATAAAGATTTGTCTATCTCTGGTTTCTTACGCAGTGGATTATAATTCATTTTGAATTAGAAATGAAAAGGGCTGTCTTCGGACAGCCCTTTTTGTTTTTCGATGGATTTGAACGGCTCTATGGGTTGGTCGAAATGCCATTTGGACACTGGTAATGCAGAACTTTAATTATTTGAACAAATTCTAAATTATTTTGTCTGTTGTAGAACGCATTCCGATTGTATTTTCGCACAGCAAAACAAAAACCAATATGGGTCTTTTTACATCTTCACTCATTAAGAAATACTGGATGGCCGCAACAGGCTTATTCCTTATTTCCTTTCTTGTCGTTCACGCGGCGATTAACGCTATGATTTTCTTCAACGATGGAGGGCAAACCTTCAACGAGTGGGGACACTTCATGGGAACCAATCTAATTGTTAGAACCATGGAAATTGGTTTATTCTTAGGATTGATTCTTCACATCGTAGACGGATTAATGCTTTACTTCCAAAACCGTAAAGCACGTCCAATCAAGTATGCTTACAATAAGCCATCTGCAAGCAGCACTTGGTATTCAAGAAGCATGGCATTGTTGGGAACCTTGATCCTTATTTTCTTGGTTGTTCACTTGAAAGATTTTTGGTTGAAAACCCGCATTACTGAATTAACAGCAATGCCTAGTCATGTGAAGATCGATGGCGTGATGCACGAGAATTTATTTGCAGAAATGATATTGGTTTTCAAAAATCCAGTAGCAGTTGTTATTTATTTACTTGGATGTTTCTCTTTGTTCTGGCATCTGTTTCACGGATTCAGAAGCGCGTTTCAATCGTTAGGATTGAACCATAGAAAATATGCTTCAACCATTGAATTAGCAGGTTCTGTTTTTTCAATTGTGATTTCAATATTGTTCGCATCAATGCCAGTTGCGATGCACCTCGGTTGGGTTAAATAATTCGGATTAAAAATTACTTCCAATGAAGTTAGACGGTAAAATTCCAGAAGGGCCACTTGATCAAAAGTGGACGAAGTATAAAAATTCAGTTCGTTTGGTTAATCCTTCGAACAAGAGAAACATTGAGGTGATTGTTGTTGGAACCGGTTTGGCTGGTTCTTCTGCAGCTGCCTCGTTGGCGGAAATGGGCTACAAAGTGAAAGCGTTTTGCTTTCAAGACAGTCCACGTCGTGCGCACTCTATTGCAGCGCAAGGTGGTATTAACGCAGCGAAGAATTACATGAACGATGGTGATAGCACCTATCGTTTGTTCTACGATACCATTAAAGGTGGTGACTACCGCGCACGCGAAGCAAACGTTCATCGTTTAGCTGAAGTAAGCGCGAGCATCATTGACCAATGTGTGGCGCAAGGTGTCCCATTTGCTCGCGATTACGGCGGGTTATTGGACAACCGTTCTTTCGGAGGAACACAAGTTTCTCGTACGTTCTACGCGAAAGGGCAAACAGGACAACAGCTTTTGTTGGGTGCATATTCAGCATTAAGCCGTCAGATTGGTAAAGGAAGTGTGAAGTTGTATAACCGCCATGAAATGATGGATTTGGTTATTGTAGATGGAAAAGCGAGAGGAATTATTGCACGTAACATGGTTACGGGTGAAATTGAAAGTCACAGTGGTCATGCGGTTGTGTTGTGCACAGGTGGATACGGAAACGTATTCTTCCTTTCGACCAACGCTATGGGATCGAATGTTACAGCAGCTTGGCGCGCACACCGCAAGGGTGCTGCATTTGCGAACGCTTGTTTCACTCAGATCCACCCAACGTGTATTCCAGTTAGTGGTGACCACCAGTCTAAATTGACATTGATGTCTGAGTCGTTACGTAACGACGGACGTATTTGGGTTCCATTACACAAAGAAGATGCGGAAGCTATTCGTGCAAAGAAATTAAAACCAACCGATCTTCCGGAAGAGCGTCGCGATTATTACCTAGAGCGTCGTTACCCTGCTTTCGGAAACTTGGTTCCTCGTGACGTTGCTTCGCGTGCCGCTAAAGAGCGTTGCGATGCAGGCTACGGAGTGAACGCAACAGGTGAAGCAGTTTATTTAGATTTTGCTTCAGCAATTATGCGTTACGGTAAAACAGCTGCAACTGTTCAAGGTTTGCACAACGCCACTGAAGATCAAATTCGTGAATTAGGAACGAAGGTAGTTGAAGCAAAATATGGAAACTTGTTCCAGATGTACGAGCAAATCGTAGCCGAGAATCCATATAAGACACCTATGATGATTTATCCAGCTGTTCACTATACAATGGGTGGCCTTTGGGTGAATTATGAATTGATGACCACTGTAACCGGTTGTTATGCATGCGGAGAAGCGAACTTCAGTGACCACGGTGCTAACCGTTTAGGTGCATCTGCGTTAATGCAAGGATTGGCAGACGGATATTTCGTACTTCCATATACAATAGGAAATTATTTGGCTGATGAAATCAGTACCGGTCCTATTTCAACCAAAACTCCGGAATTCGTAGAAGCGGAGAAGGCTGTAAGAGAAAGATTGGAAGGATTATTCAAAACTACTGGAACTGAAACCGTAGATACTTACCACAAAAAATTGGGTAAAATCATTTGGGACTATTGTGGAATGGCTCGTAACAAACAAGGTTTGGAATTTGCTATTTCTGAGATTCGCAAGATTCGTGAAGAGTTCTACAAGAATGTTAAAGTTCCTGGAGGAATGACCGGAGTAAATACTGAATTGGAGAAAGCTACACGTGTTGCCGACTTCATTGAGTTGGGTGAATTGATGTGTTTAGATGCATTGGAGCGCAACGAGTCATGTGGTGGTCACTTCCGTGAAGAATTCCAAACGGAAGAAGGTGAAGCATTGCGTGTAGATGAAACATATAGTTATGTTGCTGCATGGGAGTTTACAGGTGATCCATCTGCTCCGAAGATGCACAAAGAAGATTTGATATACGAAAACATTAAAGTTCAACAACGATCATACAAATAAGATGAGCAACGGAAACATGAACCTTACGCTAAAAGTTTGGCGTCAGTCCAACAGCACTGCTGCTGGGAAAATGGAGACCTACCAATTGGGCGGTGTATCTCCGGATATGTCTTTCTTAGAAATGATTGACATGTTGAATGAACAAATTATTCGCAAGGGCGAAGATGCTATTGCGTTCGACCACGATTGCCGTGAAGGTATTTGCGGAATGTGCAGCATGTTCATTAACGGTGAAGCACATGGTCCAAACCGCGGTGTAACAACCTGTCAATTGCATATGCGTTCGTTCAAGGACGGAGATACTATTTACATTGAGCCATG
>JBJOPP010000191.1:0-3320 GCA_046050685.1 Bacteroidota bacterium | reverse complement strand
TGTTCCAACGGCTCCAAATACTGCTCCTGGAACGACCATTTTCAAGTCTGCACTTGGCGTAATGATAATCGCATTGTTTCCTCCTAACTCTAATAAAGAACGACCTAAACGCTCTCCAACTGCTGCTCCAACGGATTTACCCATGCGCGTAGATCCAGTTGCAGAGATTAACGGCACACGTCCGTCATTCGCCATTAATTTTCCGATTTCAGCGTCGCCGATGATCACGTTTGACACTCCTTCTGGAACACCATTTGCTTCAAATACTTCTTGAGTGATGCGTTGACAAGCGATCGCTGTTAACGGTGTTTTTTCGGATGGTTTCCAAATACACACGTCTCCACAAACCCACGCAAGCGCCGTGTTCCAATTCCATACAGCAACCGGGAAGTTAAACGCTGAAATGATTCCAACGATTCCAAGTGGATGGTATTGCTCGTACATGCGGTGTCCTGGACGCTCCGAATGCATGGTTAAACCATACAACTGACGTGAAAGTCCAACAGCGAAGTCACAGATGTCAATCATCTCTTGTACTTCACCCAATCCTTCTTGAAGCGATTTACCCATTTCGTAAGAAACCAATTTCCCAAGTGGCTCTTTGTAAAAACGAATGCGTTCTGCTAATTGACGAACAACCTCACCTCTTTTTGGTGCGGGAATTTTACGCCATTCAACAAAAGCTCCTTGTGCTTTTTCGATTAAAGCATTGTAATCTGCAGCTGTAGCAGATTGAACGGAAGCAATTAATTTTCCATCTACAGGCGAGATGGAGTCAATAGTTGCTCCGGTTGTATTCATCCAGTGACTTCCTGTTGAAGCCCCTGAATTTGTGGATTGAATTCCGAGCTGAGCTAGAATTCCTTTCATTTCTTCAGATCCGATTGTTGACATAGTTGATTGTTTTGTTGGACAAATTTACACATTTCTATTGCTTGGAAAGGTAACTTAAGTAGAAGTACCACAGAATTTCCTTTTGTCACTGGCTTTCTGTCCGCCGGACCTTCATTTTAGGGATATCTTTTGTATTTTTGCCATTCAAAATCAATGTTATGTATCGCTCGCACACTTGTGGTGAATTAAGAATGGAAAATGTGGGAACTACCGTGACCTTAGCTGGTTGGGTACAACGTTCGCGCGATTTAGGTGGAATGACGTTTGTGGACTTGCGTGACCGCTATGGCTTGACGCAATTGGCGTTTAACATGGAAGTAAATGCTGAATTGTGTGAACAAGCACGAAAACTGGGACGTGAATTTGTGATTCAAGTAACTGGTTCTGTGATTGAACGCAGCAGCAAAAACCGCAACATGCCTACTGGAGAGATTGAAATCAACGTAAACGAAATCAAAATCTTAAACGCAGCTAAACTTCCACCATTTACCATCGAAGACGATACCGATGGAGGAGATGAAATCCGCATGCAATACCGTTACCTAGACTTGCGCCGTAATCCAGTTTTGGAGAAATTGCGCTTGCGTAACCGTGTCGCATTGGAAACACGAAAATACTTGGACTCTAAGGATTTCTTAGATGTCGAAACACCTGTGTTGATTAAATCGACACCAGAAGGAGCACGAGACTTTGTTGTGCCAAGTCGCATGAACGAAGGACAATTCTACGCCTTGCCGCAATCGCCACAAACCTTCAAGCAATTGTTGATGGTGAGTGGATTCGATCGTTACTACCAAATCGTGAAATGTTTCCGCGATGAGGACTTACGTGCGGACCGTCAACCGGAGTTTACACAAATCGACTGTGAAATGGCGTTTGTGGAACAAAATGACATCCTTGACATGTTCGAAGGATTGATCAAACATTTATTCGCGGAAGTACGTGGCGTGAACTTCGAAGGAGCTTTCCCAAGAATGAGCTACGCAGAAGCAATGGAACGTTATGGCTCTGATAAACCAGACATCCGTTTTGGAATGGAATTCGTTGATCTAACTGAAATCGCACAACAAAAAGAATTCGTTGTATTCAATAGCTCGGAGATGGTTCTAGGAATCAACGCAGTAGGATGTTCGGAATACACGAGAAAACAGTTAGATGAGTTAACCGAATGGGTGAAACGTCCACAAATTGGCGCCAAGGGACTGGTTTATGTGAAATACAACTTAGACGGTGCCTTTAAATCAAGTGTCGATAAATTCTACGATGAATCCGATTTGAAAGCAATGGCAGAAAAAGCAGGAGCGCAACCGGGAGATTTATTGTTATTGTTAAGTGGTGAAACAGCGAAAACCAGAAAGCAAATGAATGAACTTCGTTTGTTTATGGGAACACAACTTGGATTGAGAAATCCAAATGAGTTCGCACCATTGTGGGTATACGATTTTCCATTATTGGAGTGGGATGAAGACAATGAGCGTTACCATGCGATGCACCATCCATTCACTTCACCGAAACCAGAAGATTTACATTTAATCAATACAGACCCAGGAAAAGTTCGAGCGAATGCCTATGACCTTGCCATGAATGGCGTGGAATTAGGAGGTGGATCGATTCGTATCCACGATCGCGATTTACAATCTCGTATGTTCGACTTACTTGGATTCACGAAAGAAGAGGCGCAAGCACAATTCGGTTTCTTGATGAGTGCCTTCGAATACGGAGCGCCGCCACACGGTGGATTAGCCTTCGGATTAGATCGTTTGGTGGCAACCATGTGTGGATCAGAGTCCATTCGTGATTACATCGCATTCCCGAAAAACAATAGCGGTAGAGATACGATGATCGATGCACCTTCTCCATTGAATGATGCACAATTAAAAGAGTTGGGAATTAAATTATCCTAATTCGAAAAATTGTTCATTTTTCGCTCAACTTTTGTGCAAAACGTTTGTTACAAGAGGTAGGAAGTAAGCAGTTCAACGATTAATTTTACTGCACTTTTAAAACCCTTATTCTCATTGCTAACAATTTCAGTATGAATGCGCACATCGAAAAATTACAAGCAGAAATCTCCGAATTAAGACAGCAATTGGTGGACCATCCACTGTATGCTCAAATTCAAACATTGGAAGATTTTCAGTCCTTTATGGAACAGCACATTTTCGCTGTTTGGGACTTTATGAGTTTATTAAAAGCACTCCAACGAGGACTCACGTGTGTTGAACTACCATGGTCACCAAAGGGAAATCCTGAAACGCGTAGATTCATCAATGAGATTGTTCTTGGTGAAGAATCGGATACAGATGCCGACGGAAAAGTTTCTAGTCACTTCGAAATGTACTTAGAAGCCATGCAACAGATTGGCGCTAACACACTTCCCATTCACCAGTTAACAGAGTGGATTTCCTATGGAAAAACAGTGGAAG
>JBJOPP010000190.1:0-4705 GCA_046050685.1 Bacteroidota bacterium | reverse complement strand
AAGGCCAGTAATGAAAATGTTGAATATAGCGAGTGGCAATAACACCTTCCATCCAAGGTTCATCAGTTGGTCATAACGGAAGCGTGGTAGCGTCCAACGAACCCACATGAAGATAAAGATGAAGATTAAAATCTTGCCCAAGAATACTGCAGTTTGAATAGCCGAAAGTAGATTTCCTTCCAACCCTAATTCATGTTGAAATGGGAAGTTGTATCCGCCGAAGTACAACGAGGCCATCACTGCTGAAGAGATGAACATGTTAATGTATTCTGCGAAAAGGAAGAAGCCTAATTTCATTGAGCTGTACTCGGTGTGGAAACCACCCACCAATTCCGATTCACTTTCAGGTAAGTCGAAAGGAGCACGGTTGGTTTCTGCGAAAGCACAAATCAAGAAGATTAAAAATCCAAGCGGTTGGTATACGATGTAAGCGTAGTCTGCATCTTGTTGTGCAACGATTTCACCCAAGTTCAATGTTCCCGTTAACATTACCAAGGCAATAAGCGCAAGGCCCATGGCTACCTCGTAAGAGATCATTTGTGAAGATGCACGCAAAGCACCCAACAAGGCGAACTTGTTGTTCGAGCTCCATCCGCCAATCATGATTCCGTAAACACCAATAGAGATAACCCCAAGCAAATAAAGAAGTCCGATGTTGATGTCGGCGATTTGCATTGGGAAGTAAGTGCCATCGATTGTGAATCCTGCTCCCCAAGGAATAACCGCTCCGGTCATACATGCGGTAAGCATAAAGAAAGAAGGACCCAAAATGAATAACCACTTGTTCGAGTGGGTAGGAATCATTTCTTCCTTGAATAGCATTTTCAATCCGTCTGCAATAGGCTGAAGCAATCCGAAAGGACCTGCGCGGTCTGGTCCTACGCGGTCTTGCAACCAAGAAGCCAGTTTGCGTTCTCCCCATGTCATGTATGCTGCAGCACCAAGTGTAACAGCGAACACGATCACACAAAGAATAATTTTATAGATAATGATTTGATCCATAGCTCTTATTTTTCTTCGTTGTTAGGATTAAGTGCTCCTGTTCCAAGATCTACTTTTTCTCCGTGCGGCAAAGCTGCACGTTGACGGTCGATAGACGCTTTCAACAAGCGAAGGTTTTCATAGTGGTTTGCGCTGATAACAGAATGGCGATCAACTTTTGTTGGACCTTCAATTACCCAGTCGCTTGTTTTCTTGTGGTCGAAGCGGCAGCTGTTACAGATCCACTCTTCAGCTTCTCCGTAGGCATCTTTGCGAGCGGTAACGCGAGCAACGTCTTCACCTTTGTACCACAAACGAACTTTTCCTGTACACGTTGGACAATCGCGGTGCGCGTCTACCGGCTTGGTATACCACACACGGCTTTTGAAACGGAAGGTCTTGTCGGTTAATGCTCCAACTGGACAAACATCGATGACGTTTCCAGAAAAATCGTTATCGATTGCTTTTTCAATGTACGTTGAAATCTCTGCGGCATCGCCACGGTTGATGACACCGTGAACACGTCCGTCTGTAATTTGGTCAGCAACCTTCACACAACGGAAGCACATAATGCAACGCGTCATGTGTAACTGAACTTTTTCTCCGATATCGATTTTCTCGAATTCTCTTCTTGGGAATTCGTAACGCGTTTCCGCTTTTCCGTGCTCGTAAGCTAAATCTTGAAGGTGACACTCTCCAGCTTGGTCACAAACTGGACAATCAAGAGGGTGATTCAACAATAACATTTCAACCACACCCGCTCTTGCTTCCAAGACTTCAGGAGAAGTGATGTTTAGAACTTCCATTCCATCCATAACTGTAGTTCGACAAGAAGCCACAGGCTTTGGCATTGGACGAGGATCTTTTTCTGATCCTTTCGAAACTTTCACCAAACACGTGCGGCAATAACCACCGCTAGTTTTTAATTTCGAATAATAGCACATTGCTGGTGGAACAATGTCCCCACCAATCATGCGTGCAGCTTGAAGAATGGTTGTGCCATCTGGCACTTCAATCTCAATTCCGTCTATGGTAACTTTAGCCATAATAGTATTTCTTCAATTAGTTAATGGGAGCAGTAAGATTGTTCAGTCTGTAATAGTGCTTCACGTCGTTTACGTGCTCGCCGTTGCGAATGAAATCTTCGAATTCTTTTCTGAAATGACGAATGGCAGCAGCCACAGGCCAAGATGCCGCTTCACCCAACGGACAAATGGTTTTTCCTTCAATCTTCGATTGAATGTCCCACAACAAATCAACATCTTCCAATGTGCCGTGTCCGTGTAATATTTTATGAAGGATCTTTTCCATCCATCCTGTTCCTTCACGACAAGGGCTGCATTGTCCGCAGCTTTCGTGGTGATAGAAACGAGCGAAGGTGTATAGATTTTTTACAATGCTGGTGTCTTCGTCCATAACAATGAATCCGCCTGAACCCAACATGGTTCCAGTTGCAAATCCACCATCGCCAAGACTTTCGTAAGACATTAAGCGAGGCTCACCTGCAGCGGTGTTCAAGATTAATTCGGTTGGAAGGATTGGAACAGATGATCCACCGGCAACAACCGCTTTCAATTTTTTTCCGTTGCGAATTCCACCGCAATACTCATCTGAATAGATGAACTCTTCAACAGGAACTCCCAATTCAATTTCGTAAACTCCTGGCTTATTGATGTGTCCAGATGCAGAAATCAATTTCGTTCCCTTGCTGTTTCCAACACCAATGGCAGCATACGCTGCTCCGCCTTCATTCACAATAGGAACAACTGCAGCAATGGTTTCAACGTTGTTTACAACGGTTGGACAACCGTACAAACCTGCGATCGCAGGGAATGGTGGCTTGATGCGAGGATTCCCTCTTTTTCCTTCAAGTGATTCAAGTAATGCAGTTTCTTCTCCGCAGATGTAAGCACCTGCTCCGATTTGAACATACAAGTCTAAATCGAATCCTGAATTTAAAATATTCTTTCCAAGAAGTCCAGCAGCGTAGGCTTCTTCAATGGCTTGTTCTAAAATGCGAGCGACATAGAAATACTCTCCACGAATGTAGATGTATGAAGTCTTTGCTCCGAGCGCGTAGCTCGATAAGATCATTCCTTCAATTAACAAGTGAGGAATGCGCTCCATGAGGTAACGGTCTTTGAACGTTCCTGGCTCAGACTCATCGGCGTTACACACAACGTATCTTGGAACACCTTCTGGTTTCGCAAGGAAACTCCATTTCATTCCAGTTGGAAATCCTGCACCACCACGTCCGCGCAAACCAGAAGTTTTCACTTCTTCAACAATCTGCTCTGGGGTCATAGACTTCAACGCTTTCTCAAGAGAAGCATATCCGCCGTGTTTGCGATAGGTATCGAGGAAACGAATTCCTTCGATATGGTCGTTCGCTAAAAGTATTTTCTTTCCCATGGCTTAGTCTATGTTAACGGGATTATCATTCGTGTAAACGCGCGCCTTGCCTTCAGCACGAAGTGAGTCAACCAATTTGTCAGTTTTCTCTAAGGTTAGGTTTTCGTAGTAGTCACCGCCGCACTGAAGCATTGGCGCTGTTCCGCAAGAACCTAAACACTCAACGGTTTTCAACGTGAACATTCCGTCTGCAGTGGTTTGTCCTTCTTTTATACCCAATTTCTTTTCCAAGTGACGAACAATGTCTTCCGCACCGTTCAACCAACAGCTGCTGGTTCTGCACACTTCAAGCGTACATTTTCCAACAGGCTTTAAATTGAACATGGAGTAGAAGGAAGCTACTTCGTATGCCTCGATCGGTTGAATGGAAAGGAACTCAGCAACGCAATCCATTGCAGGAACACTTAACCATCCGTCGAATTCAGCTTGCGCCAAATGAAGCAAAGGAATCAATGCCGACTTGTGTCGACCTTCAGGATAACGTGCAACAATCTTCTTCGCGATTGCTGCTGTTTCGTCACTGAATTTTAAAATTGTTTTTTCTGACATATCGTCCAAAATTTATGCGTCTAATTCTCCAGCAATAACGTTCATGCTAGACATGGTAAGAATAGCATCGCTTAACATTCCACCAGAAATCATTTCTGGGTAAGCTTGGTAGTAAATGAAACAGGGTCTTCTGAAGTGCAAGCGATACGGTGTTCTTCCACCATCACTCACCAAATAGAATCCCAATTCTCCTTTTCCACCTTCAACAGCATGATACACTTCACCCACTGGAATATCTGTTTCGCCCATCACAATTTTGAAGTGATAGATTAACGCTTCCATGCTGCTGTATACCAACTCTTTTGCAGGAAGGTAAAACTCGGGAACGTCAGCGTGAATAGGTCCTGAAGGAAGTTTGTCTATGGCTTGTTGAATAATACTTAAGCTCTCCCACATTTCTGCCATACGCACAGCGTAGCGATCGTAGGTGTCTCCGGTTGTTCCAACAGGAACAGTGAATTCGAAGTCTTCGTATGAGCTGTATGGAGCAGCAACGCGTACATCGTAGTCAACACCAGCAGCACGAAGATTCGCGCCTGTGAATCCGTATGCCAAAGCGCGTTCAGCAGTGATAGGTCCGCAGTTCACGGTTCTGTCAACGAAGATTCTGTTACGTGTTACAAGGGCATCGAACTCTTTCAATGCTTTTGGAAACTCTTTCAAGAAGGCCGTTAATTTATTCCAAGCCTTTTCGTTGAAGTCTTTATCCATTCCACCAATGCGACCAATGTTCGTGGTTAAACGAGCACCGCAAACTTCTTCG
>JBJOPP010000189.1:0-5034 GCA_046050685.1 Bacteroidota bacterium | reverse complement strand
ATTCTTCAATGGTTTCTAATCAAGAACTTTCGCGAATAGCCTCTCAAGTGAGACGTGATATCGTGCGAATGGTTCACGCTGTGAATAGCGGACACCCAGGAGGAAGTTTAGGCTGCACCGATTTCTTGGTGAGTCTCTATTTCCGTCAAATGACAATTAACCCAACAAGCTGGAACATGAACGGCCAAGGAGAAGACCTCTTCTTCTTGAGCAACGGACATATCTCTCCTGTTTTCTATTCCGTGTTGGCTCGTTCAGGATACTTCGATGTTGCTGAATTGGCAACGTTCAGAAAGATTAACACACGCCTTCAAGGTCACCCTACCACTCACGACAGCCTTCCTGGCGTGCGTATTGCGAGCGGTTCACTTGGTCAAGGCATGAGCGTTGCCGCTGGAGCAGCTCAAGCAAAAAAATTAAACAACGATCCTAAACTTGTATTCACACTTCACGGAGATGGTGAATTACAAGAAGGTCAAATTTGGGAAGCGGCCATGTACTGTGCGCATCACAAAATTGACAATATCATTAGCACGGTAGACGTAAACGGACAACAAATCGATGGTCCTACAGAGGCTGTTATGTCTTTGGGAAGTCTACGTGCAAAATTCGAAGCATTCGGTTGGAAAGTGTTGGAAACAAACGGACACGACCTGGAGCAACTGAACGCAACCATCGAAGAAGCGAAGAGTCTAACCGGAAACGGTTATCCTATTATGATTCTCATGACAACTAGTATGGGTAAAGGTGTCGACTTCATGGAAGGCACACACAAGTGGCATGGCGTTGCTCCGAACGACGAGCAATTGGCAGCTGCATTGGGACAGTTAGAAGAAACTTTAGGCGACTATTAATTTAAGAGACATGTTAGAATTCGATTTATCACCCGCGAACGATACACGCTCTGGCTTCGGTGCCGGACTTCATGAATTAGGTCAGAAAAATCCTAAAGTTGTTGCATTGTGTGCCGACTTAATTGGCTCGTTGAAAATGGACGCTTTCAAGAAAGATTTTCCTGAGCGCTTTTTTCAAGTTGGAATTGCAGAGGCAAACATGATGGGTGTTGCTGCTGGAATGACCATTGGCGGATACATTCCTTTCACAGGAACATTCGCGAACTTTTCTACCGGAAGAGTTTACGATCAAATTAGACAAAGCATTGCTTATAGCGACAAGAACGTTAAAATCTGTGCTTCTCACGCTGGGCTTACCTTGGGTGAGGACGGTGCAACACATCAGATATTAGAAGACGTTGGAATGATGAGCATGCTTCCGGGCATGACTGTTATTAATCCTTGCGATTACAATCAGACCAAAGCTGCTACCCTAGCCATCGCAGATCATCACGGTCCAGTTTACTTGCGTTTCGGAAGACCGAAAGTGACCAACTTCACTGCTGTTGATCAGAATTTCGAAATCGGAAAAGCATGGCACATTCACGAAGGAAACGACGTGACCATTATTGCAACCGGCCACTTGGTTTGGGAGGCGGTTGAAGCAGCGCGCGAATTAGAAGCTGAAGGAATTTCAGTTGACCTTATAAACATTCACACCATTAAGCCATTAGACACTGAAGCAATTATTCGCAGTGCTATGAAAACCGGAAAGGTTATCACTTGCGAAGAGCACATGATCACAGGCGGACTAGGAAGTATGGTTGCGCAAGTCTTAGCGAAAGAAGCTCCATCTGTAATGGAATTCATTGGAGTGAACGACAGCTTCGGCGAAAGCGGAACACCAGATCAGTTGATGGAGAAATACGGATTGAAGGCGAAGAATATCGTTGCTGCTGCGAAACGATTGATGGAAAACTAAGAACGGGGAACTGCGTTGTTGGAACTGCGTTGTTGGAACTTCGTTATTCCTATTTCATAATTCCTACTTCGTAATTCTTATTTCACAATTGGAACTATGTTATTCATAATGATATTTTCGTTTTGAAAGAATATGAAAAAAGTACTTTTAACTTCATTTTTACTGTTGCTTTTCGTTGGTGTATTCGCGCAAACGAAAATTTACAGAGGCGATTCAAGCAGCACGTTTGATTGCATGTACACCGTAAAAGACGACAAAGTTTTCAAGGGAAATTCAACCAGTTATTTCGATTGTGTTCTTACAATTTCAGGAAATAAAATATATCGCGGAAATTCTACCAATTACTTCGATTGTCTTTATATCGTAAAAGAAGACAAGATATTTGCTGGAAATTCTACTTCGTATTTCGATTGCCTGTATACCATCGAATGTGGTAAAGTGTACAAAGGCAATTCGACCAGTACCTTCGATTGTATTACAACCATTCACAAATCCAAAGTCTATCGTGGCAATTCAACGAACTTCTTCGATTGTATTCTAACAGCAGACGGTCTCGTTCCAGAAGCGCTTCTTGCCATCCTCGCTGCTCCTTTTTAAACAAGGGGACTTAGTTCTATGTCGAAAACTGAATTGCAAATCGCCAGTCATTTCGAAAGTTTGCCTCCTTCGAAATCCCACGATTTACAGTTGCTGCATTCCTTCATTTTATCCATAAATCCAGCCTGCAAACTGTGGTTCGACAATGGAATAAATGATGATGGAAAAGTAGTCGCGAATCCAACCATTGGGTATGGTGCATTATCCCTTCAATACGCGAACGGAACTAGCCGTGATTTTTTTCAAATTGGAATTTGTTCCACCTCTACCGGAATTTCAGTCTATATTATAGGACTAAAAGACAAATTATATTTGAAGGAAAAGTTTGCCTCAAGTATTGGAAAAGCTAGCGTTACCGGATATTGCGTGAAATTCAAAGCAATGAAAGACATTAATGAAAATGTGCTGAAAGAACTTATAACCTTTGGCTTTAGTGAACGAACAAACTAGACCGAACTTTTCGATCTTCTGCAGCGTTCACTGCAATACTTCACTTCATCCCAATTCTTCTCCCATTTCTTCCGCCAATTGTAAGGAAGATTGCACACCACACATATTTTAGAAGGCAGATTACTTTTCTTCATACCAATTCCTTTTTCACTTTTTTCCAATAGGAAAAGAATGAGCCGTATTCACCTTTCACGCTCGACATCCAATCTCTTTCATCTTGAATTCCCTCATACTTGTTCAGCGGATGCTCTTTAAAAATGAAATTCACGCCCGGAACACCTTGTAGATCCGTGAACTCTCCAGAATAGATTTGAATGTTCTGAATGTTTTCTTTGGCCAAGTCAATGCAAAACTGAATACTCTTTTCTGAAACGGGATAATTTTCAAACACTGAAGGTTCTAACAGCAGAATGCGAATACCCTCCTCCTCCTTTCGCCATAGCGGATCGAGATTATAGAAGTTATAAATGAAACAATTCTCACCCTCCCTTAAAATTGGCAAGTCTGATTCCGGAAGTTTTGTTTTCAATTCGAACTTGTCTAAATCCATCAACTCATCTGGAATTCCTATCGATTCGATTTCTTCATAGGAAACATCCAAAAAAGTTCCTAATTGAGAAGTGTGACAATACTTGTTGATGTTTTCTTGATTCGCGAAATAAAGCTTGTTGCTTTTCGCCCCACATACCCATTGCCAGCTGAGTGCATTGCTCGCCCAATCACCATCCAACAAATGATAGTACATCCATTGCGCAGGTTCTATCCAAGCACATCGACCAACATTTGTCGCCATCGTCGCGATATACATCCGCACATGATTGTGCAAATATCCCGATGAATAAAATTCTTGAATGGCATTATCAATGGCTTCAATTCCCGTTTGGTGCTGAACAATTGATTTCGGGATTCCGGAACGATCTGCTCGAATTTGCGGCTGTCGTAAATCTTGGTTAATCTCTTCACCCCTGACAATCCAGATTTGCTGCCAATAGTCTCTCCAAGCCAACTCTTGAAGAAAGCTTTCTATTTCATTTACGACGTATCCCTTATTCAAAAAATAATGAGCTACAAACCTTGTACTGATGAGTCCGCGCGAGATGTATGGCGACAAATAAGTCACATCGCCATTGATGAAATTTCGTGTTTTGCCATATCGCACAGGATCTATTCGGTCCAGTTGGGAAATGACATCTTTTAGACTCGTCTCGAACTGTTTCAATTCAAATAATTTCTCTAATAACAAAAGAACAAGTATTAATGTTCTTTTGTAAAAATCAAGCTTGTTTAACTTTTTTGAAAAAATATTAAACAAAAATGAACAAACTTGAAAATCAATGGTTTTTAAACCTGTGGAGGCAGAAGCCACATTAAAAAACGCGGAGAATCTGAAAATCCTTAAGAGTAAGAAAACCTAACTAAAAATTTTTATGGAACACATGGGTACAATTGCGAGTGACAATTATGTTGCTTTTACGTTCTTCATCGGAACGATGGCTATGATGGCCGCTTCAGTATTTTTCTTTTTTGAGTTGAACAACACTTCTTCTAAGTGGAGAACGTCTGTTCTAGTTTCTGGTCTTATCACTTTCATTGCAGCGGTTCACTACTACTACATGAGAGGTTACAACTTGGAGACTGGTGAATCACCAACCTTCTTCCGTTATGTTGACTGGATTTTAACTGTTCCATTGATGTGCGTTGAGTTTTACTTGATCACTAAGAAAGCTGGAGCTAAAATCGCATTGTTATGGAAATTAATCTTCGCTTCATTGGTAATGTTAATTACCGGTTACATCGGAGAAGTATTAGATCCAGCACAAAGCGTTCTTTGGGGTGTAATCTCTCGAGCTGCATATTTCTACATTGCTTACTTAATCTGGTTTGGTGAAGTTGCTAAACTTGCTCAAACTGCAGGTCCACAAGTTGCTAAGGCTACTCGTATTCTTGCTTGGTTCGTATTGGTAGGATGGGCTATCTATCCTTTAGGATACATCTTAGGTACAGATGGTGGATTATTCGGAATGAAATTGGTTCAAGACAAAGCTTCTGCTTTACACGCAATGGACATCGTTTATAACATCGCTGATGCTATTAACAAAATCGGATTTGGTTTAGTTATTTATGCGTTGTCGCGTAAAGAAGACTAATTAAATCTATTCTACGAAAATTAGA
>JBJOPP010000188.1:0-5917 GCA_046050685.1 Bacteroidota bacterium | reverse complement strand
ATCTGTGTATTCAGCGCCCATGACTGTAATGCCAGCAATCTTCATTTTTCTAGGTTCCGCATAATCAATGGTCGAACCTAATTCAACTTGCGCATTTAATGCGGGGGCCGACAAGAATGTTAGGACAGTTGCAAGAACAAAAAGAAGTTTTCGGGACTTGATGAATGACTGATATTTGATTGTATTTCTCAACTTCTAACTATTTCGTTTGTTCTGTTTGCTCTGATGTCATGCCGAATCTGCGCTCTCTTCCTTGGTAACTTACCAATGCTTCAAAAAAATGTTCTTCTCTAAATTCTGGCCACATCACCGGAGTAAAATGCAACTCGGTATATGCAATTTGCCAAAGTAAAAAATTACTAATGCGGTGCTCTCCACTCGTACGGATGAGCAATTCCGGATCTGGAATATTCGATGTAGATAGGTTTTGGGCAATCACGTCAGCCGTAACGCTTTCCGATGGAATTTGTTGTGCAACAATAGATCTAACCGCATTCACAATCTCCCAACGCGCACTATAATTCAATGCAAGGACAAGGGTGATATCTTTATTTTCTGCGGTTTTATGCATTGCCGCTTTCAGTTCGTCACGACATTTATTCGGAAGATGTTCAATGTCGCCTATGGCTAACAATCGAACTCCGTTTTCCATGAGTTCAGCCAATTCGTTGATGATAGTCGATACCAACAAATCCATCAACGCATCAACTTCTTCTTTCGGACGATTCCAGTTTTCGGTAGAGAAAGCATAAAGGGTAAGAAATTCCACTTCAGCTCTGCGCGCCGCCTTTATGGTTGCTCGAACAGATTCAACCCCATTGAAGTGACCGAAAATACGATCCTTTCCTTGGTTTTTTGCCCAACGTCCATTGCCATCCATTATCACAGCAACATGGCGCGGGGTTTTGCTTAAGTCTATTTGTTCAAAGGCACTTTTCATCGAAGTGCGAAGATACGGAAAGCACGTGTTCTAACAAGCAATTACTGCCAGGTCGCACAGCTATTTCCTTTTTTGTCGATTCGGATATTTAACGAGGCCATGCAAAAGAAGTAAAGGTCTTTTCTGCCTGGGTCTCCGCGCTGCATGTATGCGTTGTTGACATTCTCTGGAAGCAGGCTTTGATCGGCCAAATTTGTAGCCAATTGTCCACGCGCTGCAGCCAACATAGTCGGATTGACGTACGTTCCAGAAATATCATCGAAATAATCTGAATAGGTTTTTCTCATTCCCCATTCCAAAGAAAATCCAAGCAAACCTTTGATGTTGCATTTCAATCCGGCACCCATTGGCATCGTGAATCCTGTTGTTTTATAAAGCGGGTCTTTTCCAGCCATACCCTGTCCCTCTGTTCCGGCAGGTTGTAAAGGATGCCAATAACCGTTGTACATACCCTCTGGGTTCATGCGATAAACGGCGGCACCTAAAAACAAATAGGGTGAAATGTTGTGTTTTGAATTGATTTGATAATTGAAAAAATTCAGCTCGGCAATCACACTTCCTTCAAAAAAACGATTTCTGAAATTCAAATTTCTATTTTGCTGCCAAGCATCCTTGCTCTCAGAGTCAAAGGCTTCGATATTCCCGTAGTTCAATCCTGTCCGAATAGACCAACGTTTACTCAGGTTGTTTCGAAGGGCAATACCCAAAGCCAATTTTTCTTTATTTCCGAAATGTTTGGAAGGATTAATTTCACCAATGTAGTAGGCGGTTCCAGCAGATATAGAGAGCTCCTTACTTTTTTCTTTACTCTTCGTTTGAGAGAAAGAAGAAAGACTTCCACATAAAAATAAAAAAAGAAGTACTGAGCGAATGATCATAGCAGCAAAATGCATTTTTCGATTAATTATTGTCCGTCGATTCGTATGTCTAATCCCCATCCCATTTTCTTTCGAATCGTTCTGAAAAAATTCCTTCCTTCCAACAAAATCATTTGCAATTCAAAAGGAGCGCGTGAAAGAGAAATCTCAGCACCGCTTTCAAGAACATACTGCGTGCTGTCTAATGTAATTTGAATTTTCCCTGAACGACATTCTGCTTTCAGACGAATGGTGCTTGCATCTCCAACCACCAGTGGTCGTGCGGTTAAGTTGTGTGCAGAAATTGGAGTAATGATAAAGTTGTTGCAGTTCGGTGTTACAATTGGCCCGCCGCATGAAAGCGAATATGCGGTGGATCCCGTCGGGGTTGCAACGATTAAACCATCTGCCCAATAACTGCTCAGAAACGCTTTGTTCACCGATGCGTTAATTTTAATCATTTCATTTCGGGTTGCGTTGTTGACGGTAATTTCATTCAACGCAAAAGGAAAATCTCCGAAATCAAATCCCTCAGATTTTACCTGAATAAAAGAACGAGGGTCAATGGTGTATTCCGAATTTACAAATTGTTCCAAAGCTTCATCGGCTTCGGAAACACTCACGTGTGAGAGGAATCCCAATCTACCCGTGTTAATACCTAAAATAGGAACTCGCTTGGAACCTACAAGTCTAGCGGCATCTAGAAAGGTGCCATCGCCACCGAAACTGAACAAGGCCGCAGCATTTTCAAATTCCGAAGACTCTTCGAAGGTTGTATGCGCGGGTATTTGTATGTGAGATTGCAGAAAACGTTCAAACCCTTTGAAAACACAAATGGAAATACCTCTGCGCACCATCTTCTCTAAGAACTGTTGCACAGCAGGAGCCAAATCGGCTTCAAATTGTTTTCCAAAAACGTAAACTAACATATTGTGTAAAAAACAAAGGTAGGGTTTTTCAGCAAACCCTACATATTCAAGTATCGCATGAGCTCGTCGTAACGATCCTTTAACTCATTGTCATACTGGGCAGATTGAAATTTACTCAGAATCGTGTAGCTAAATCTTTCCAAACTTTGCAAAATTGGATTCAAATCGGGATGATCAATCTTGATGTGTATTTCAAGATTTCCTTCAGCTGCAGGAGCAACCGAAAGGCTTAAGATCTTTGCATTGTTCTCTTCAATGATTCTCGCAATTTGCTGAATGCTGTGGTCGCGTTCCAAAACTTGAAGTACGATGATTCCTCCCTCGCGCATGACACCCAACATTTCGGCTAAGTGATCGAGCAAATCACCTGATGTGATACTTCCTAGATAATTATCCTTCTCGTCAACAACAGGAACCACGGTGATGTCATTTTCACTCATCGCCTTAAGAACATCCAACACATGTGATTCAGGCAAAACAGATACCTTCAATAACACCAACTCTTCTTGCACCTCCCCTTGAAATACCTCTGCATTCAAATAATCGCTTTCGTTGGCTAATCCGAAGTAAATGCCATTTTCAACAACCGGTAAATCATTCACTCGGTGTTCATCCATTAAACTCAATACACTCATAGCCGAATCGCTACGATTCAACGCTGGCAAGCCTTTCGATATTAAGTTTAATGCTTTATTCATGGTTTATACAAACGAACGGTCAAACGTACATTCATTTTTCGTTCCACAACGTGAAATTGAATTCGAATATTGCCGAGTTTTGCACAACCAATTTTGAATACATGATCGCACTGAGCGTAAACATTAATAAAATCGCCACCATTCGCAATGCGCGTGGCGGAAACACCCCTGATGTCATTGTGGCAGCGCAGAACATTGAGCGCTTCGGAGCAGACGGAATTACCGTTCATCCCAGACCCGATGAACGCCACATTCGCTACGCCGATGTGCCTGCTTTGAAACAAATTGTAAAAACTGAATTCAATGTGGAAGGGTATCCGACTCCCGATTTCATGGACTTGGTTATTCAATCGAAACCTCATCAAGTTACGCTTGTGCCAGATGCACCCGATGCAATTACGTCGAATGCAGGATGGGACGTGAATACACATTTCGAATTTTTATCGGGCGTAGTGAAAGAGCTTAAGTCTCATGGAATGCGTGTCAGTATTTTCATGGAAGCCAATCCTGCCCTTATGGCTAAAGCCGCTGCTACCGGCACCGACCGCGTTGAATTGTATACAGAAAGCTATGCTGTGGGTTATTCAACAAATAAAGAAAATGCAGTTGCACCATTTATTGAAGCCGCCAAAGCAGCGCATGCTGAAGGATTGGGAATAAATGCAGGGCATGATTTAAATTTAGAAAACTTGAAATACTTCGCGCAGCAGGTACCGTATCTCGACGAAGTTTCCATTGGCCATGCACTCATTTCAGATGCCTTGTATTTCGGCTTGGAAAACACCGTGCAGATGTATAAAAACGAATTACTGTAAAATGAATTTGCACTTCAATAAATACGGGGAAGGCAAACCTTTACTCATTTTTCATGGCCTCTTCGGCACGGGAGACAATTGGACTTCCCACGCAAAAAACTGGGCTGAACACGGGTTTTGCGTGTATACCATTGATCAGCGCAACCACGGAAGATCGTTTCATTCCGATGAAATGAATTACCAACTGATGCGAGATGACGCCATTGATCTTATTGCTTCAGAAAATCTTCGCGATGTGATTCTCATGGGACATAGCATGGGCGGGAAGACTGTGATGAATGTTGCTCAAGAAATTGAATTTTTAATTGAAAAATTGATAGTGGTCGATATGGGTGTGAAGAAATATCCACGACATCACGACGCTGTGTTTCAGGCACTGCGTTCCGTGCCATTAGACCAGATTCAATCTCGCTCTGAGGCTGAAGAAATTTTCGCAAAAACTTCAGTCGATAAAGCCACGCAGCTCTTCCTACTAAAAAATCTTTATTGGAAAGAGCCGGGAAAGTTGGATTGGAGATTCAACCTAAATGCACTGGAAACACACATCGATGAAATTCTGACGGAAGTTCCTGCAGGAAATCCTGTTCACGTGCCTACGCTTTTCATCAAAGGTGAATTATCGAATTACATTTTGAATGAAGATTTACCTCAGCTAGCGTCCTATTTCCCGAAAGTGAAACTCACCGAAGTGAAGAATTCAGGACACTGGCCGCATGCCGAATCACCCGCTTTCTTTTTCCAAGAAGTACTCAATTTTAGTCTTAACGGATAAAGGTCAATTGGTTTACCTTTGCAAAAAATACGATTATGGGATTTTCTAAGAAAATATTAGTGCCAGTAGATTTCACCAAGGTGAGTGATATTGCTATCGATCACGCACTATTAATGGGCAAAACTATTCTTGCCAATATTCACCTGATTCATATTGTAGAAAACAAAAAACAAGTTTCCGAAGCTCGCTTGAAACTTGATGCTTTGAAAGATCGCGTTCGTGTAGAAAACGGCGTTGAGATACACGCGCATGTGCGTATCGGAAACATCTTCGAAGACATCGACAAGGCTGCCACAGAGATGGAAGCGGCGCTCATTATTATGGGTACTCACGGAGCACGTGGATTGCAATTTATGTCTGGAAGCCGTGCGTTAAAAATTGTGACTGAAAGCTCAATTCCATTTATCGTGGTTCAAGAAAGAAACATCCGTCAACATGGATACCATCGTCTTGTTGTGCCACTTGATCTTCATAAAGAAACCAAGCAAAAGCTAAGCGCTGTGCGCGATGTTGCAAAATATTTCAATTCGAAAGTTTATCTTATTTCTCCGAATGAAACTGACGAGTTTTTGAAAAATCAGTTAGATCGCAATCTAAATTACGCAGTTGATTACTTGACTTCTTTAGACATTCCGGTTGAAGTTGAAATTACTGAAACGAAGTCAGAGGGATCTTTCGTTAAATCGTTGTTAAAGTATTCTGCATCTGTTGAAGCTGACTTGATTTGCATTATGAATTTCTATGAGAGTTCATTGTTGAATGTATTCAATTCAAGCTATGAGCAGCAAGTCATTACAAACGACGCGCAAATACCTGTGTTGTGTGTAAATCCGGTTGACACCTATATCGCCGACCGTTCAAGCTTAGCTTCATAAAACTTAAATTCGAATTCCGATAACCAGAAGG
>JBJOPP010000187.1:0-8953 GCA_046050685.1 Bacteroidota bacterium | reverse complement strand
GAAATCGACCGGAAATGTTTTGCACGATGTTCATTTGAAAGGAAGCGGAGCCACTCCTTATTCGCGAAGAGGCGATGGACGTGCCATATTGAAAGCGATGTTGCGCGAAGCAATCATAAGCGAAGCCATGCACGCACTTGCGATTCCAACCACACGAGCACTCGCCGTTGTATTTACGGGAGATCAAATTCATCGAAATGGCATGGAGAGGGGCGGGTTACTCGCTCGTATGGCTGCTAGTCATTTACGTGTCGGGACATTCGAATTTGCTCGCTTACATGAGGGTGAGGAAATTTTGAAGGCACTTGCAGACTATTCGATTGCAAGACACTATCCGCATGTCGCGAGTCTTGAGAATCCGTATTTATCGTTATTGAAAGAAGTCGTTCGTGTGCAGATAGATTTAATCGTCAATTGGATGCGCGTAGGATTTATTCATGGTGTTATGAATACCGATAACATGAGCATTGCTGGAGAGACGATAGATTATGGCCCGTGTGCATTTATGAACGTGTATGATCCAAAGACATGTTTCAGTTCTATCGATACCGCGAAGCGATATGCATTCGCGAGTCAGCCCGGAATTGCGCAATGGAATCTTTGGGTGTTCGCGAATAGTTTAATGCCCCTTATCCACGACAATCCAACAGTCGCAAAAGAAATGGCGGTTGAGGTCATTGAAGAATTTCCTTCGCAATTTGGAGCGGCTTATTATAAAATGATGGGCGAGAAATTGGGCGTGGAGATTAGTTCACAAGAGGGAAGAGAGTGGGTAGAAGAATTACTTTCCATCATGGAGGAAACGCATTCCGATTACACGAATTCATTTTTGTATTTGGAAGGAAAGGAAGGGAGTGAAGTTTTTTTAACCAGCAGTCTTCGCTTTGAATTGTGGTTAGCTCAGAAAAATGATTTCAATAAGATTGAAAAAAAGAATGTCAATCCGATTGTCATTCCTCGCAACGAATGGGTAGAACGAATTTTAGCAGAGGCGGTGGACAACGACAATTGGGAATTGTTTCAGTCTTATATGGACCGACTTAAAAATCCATACGAATCGCAGTCGGAAGATGTTTTTTCAACCTTCAATCCGAAAAACGATTTGAGTTTTAAAACTTATTGCGGTACGTAGACTACCCTCCAAAAACTTTCTTCAACAATTCCGAAGTTCGTGCTATCGGATCTTTGCGAATAAGTAGTTCTTCTTCTGCGACCTTAACGAAGAGTCCGTCAATCGCGCGTTCGGTGGCGAATTGAACCAAGTCGGGGTTGACTTTTTCAATCAATGGAATCTTGTTGTAGCGTGTAATGACAAACTCCCAATTTTTTGTTGCTCCAACTTTATCCAAAGAAGCTTTGATGATTGGCTTGAATGTTTCCACCAACGCTGCTCTTGTTTTCGATTTTAAATATTCTGTTCCTGCGTTTTCGCCACCTTTCACAATGTTAATGGCATCGGTAATGGTCATTTCAGAAATAGCACGAATGAAGATGTCTTTCGCGGCACTTCCTGCATCTTCAGCCGCACGGTTGAGCGATAGAATAACATCGTCGCATTCTTTGTTCAATCCCAAGCTGCGCAATTTATCTTCAACTTTCTTCGCGTCCGGAGGAAAAGGTATTTTGATTTTCGGGTTTCCAAAATAGCCATCCGTTTTTGAGACAATCTCTGTTCCTTTCGTTGCGCCCTTGCTTAAAGCTTCTTTCAACGCTTTGCCGGCTTCTTCTTCTGTAAATCCAGAGACAGGGCTTGTTTGCTGTAGTTTTTGCTCGGCTTGCTTTTTTAAGTCCTTCAATGATTGAGCGCAAGAACTTGAAGAAAGTGCTATGGCGATTAAGAATAGAGGAAGTACTTTTTTCATTTGAAAATTCTTTTTTCGAAGATACATGAGATTGGCCGCCACCTTTATTTTATTCTCCCTATTTTCGTGGAAACTATTCTAAATGAAAGAGGTTACTGAAACTACAAATTTAGTTTCTCGTGCGGAAGAAGTTATACCCCACCAAGGAATTAAGGCAGCCGTTTTATTGCCGAGCGCAAATTCGAATTTAGACTCAATGGAGTCGAAATTTCATCCGATGTCCGATGATAGTATTCCGTTTCGAAATCTGAAAAGTGCAGAGTCGAAGCGAAGAAGTTTACATAAAATCATCCGGAAGTTAGATGTGAAGAATAGCATACGCTATCAGCGGACGCCTGAGGATACATATTGCAATGTGTATTCTTTCGATTATTGTTTTCATGCAAAAGTTTATCTTCCAACGGTATGGTGGACAGACGAAGCCATAGAGCGATTGCTGAAGGGAGAGGATGTTACGCCGGTGTTTAACGATACCGTACTTCCGATTTATTCAAGTGCCATTCACGACTGGTTCATGAAATGGGGGGCAGATTTTGGATGGAAACGAATGACCGACTTAACCGCTATTCAAGAAAAGGTTACAAATGAAGGAGGAATTGGAATTATTTGCGCCAAAAGGAAGATTGTAGGTCTTTCAGGGCATATTGTTCCTATTGTTCCTGAAACAGAGAAGAAAAAAGCCTTTCGTGAAAATGGAGTTGTTCTTTACCCACTTCAATCACAGGCGGGAAAAATAAACTACAACTACTTCGCACGAAAAAGAAGAGATTGGTGGAATCATATTCGCTATTCATCCTTCGTGTTGTATTACCACGAATAGACAGTAATGGAAGCGAATGCCTTCCTTGAATAAAGTCATTCATTCAAAAAAAGAAATTCAAATTTGACAAACGACAAAACAAAAATGGAGCATAACCCGATCAAAAAACATTACTGGGGCATAGGGTTAGAAAACGAAACATATTTGCAGTTCGATGAATCTCTCGTTGTTACAGGTGAGTTTATTCAAGAAAAAATGGGGCGTGAGAGATATAGTATTGACTATCTCAAATGTTACAAGGCGGGTACTCTGGAGACCACATTGGCAAAGGCGTTCGATGTAAATAAAAAATATTTGGTGAGTCGAATGATGAACAGTCATTCGCTTGAAAAGTTAGATGTGCATTTTCAGCACAAAACAATTCAATCGGCACCGCCTTTGTTAGATAATCCTGATTATGCGGGGAAGTCAATTTTAGAGTTGTTTTTAAAGCAACAGCCGTATCAAATTCAAAGCATGCTCACTCAAAAGAACAATCCAATGGGATGTATCATTTTTGATGGAGATTCAATTGAGTTCGTAACGAAATATTTTGAAAACAGAACCATTGAAGAAGCGTGTAACGAGCTGAAGGCAACAAAGAGAATTTTTATAGATCGCTTGAATGAATCGAAAATTTTAGATGGAAATTTGACCTTCCCCGAATATAACATTGGGATTAATATGTTCATGTCGAATCAGAAGAATCTTGTTCTTTTTAATAACGGGACTTTTCATTTCCACATAACATTACCAACACTTACAGAGGATAGCAAGATTATCAATTACGAAGAATTTGATCAGGCTCACTCCAACGCCATTTATTTGTTGCAGTGGTTTGAACCGTTCTTTATTTCAACATTAGGTAGTCCTGATATTCTTAGCGTTATTAGTTCGAAGTACAACAGCAAAGAGAAATTTGCTGGTGGGTCCATGCGTAATGCTATGTCGCGATACACGGGCGTTGGAACTTACCACAGGTCAATGGCTAAGGGTAAAATATTGACATATCCTGTTGATGAGTTTAGAAAACTTTTGAAATTTTCTAAAGAGGAAAAAATTTGGTGGCGCGACAAGGTAGAATCTGAATTGTGCTACGATTTGCTTTCTGATTTAGGATTGGACTTCAACAGAGAGAAATTATATCAAAGCGGTTTTGAGTTCCGCAGTTTCGACGAGTTTCCTGCGAGTTATTTGCCTGAAGTATTGCGTTCGATTGTTCTTGTTTGCGAACATTCAAGATTCGTTCAAGATGTGCAATGGGCGCATGACAGCGTTGTCTGGAATAACCTTGTGTTTAGATCGTTGAAGTCTGGATTCGAAACAACAATTTCGATGGAAGAGAAAAGCGAATTGTTGAATGTATTTAAGTTGGATCACTTGTTAAGCGAGCTAACTGAAGTGCATAGATTGGATGCCTTTTTCTTCAAGATTTTGGAAGAGTTGCACAACACATACAAGCAAGAGAATATCTATCTAGACGCTCTTGTCGGACATAAAAATTCAACAGCACCTTACTGGGAGAATTTTAATGAGCACCAAGTAGAACAGCACACGAAGCAATTAGAAGAAGTTCTCTAAAAAAGAGAACTTCGAATTTTCGATGGTTGTTTAGATAAGTTTGCTTAGCACCTTCTCTCTCAACTCGGCGTCTTTTACGTCGGTTAGTTTTTCAAGCTCTGCCGCTTCGTTCATTAATTTTTCAGTGAATTCTTTGTCTGTTATTCCTCCGGCATTTACTCGCACATTGTAACAAGCGCCGAGCACCGCAGTGCGGATAGCCAATGCGCCAACGCCAGCGTCTGTTACTGAATTCGGATTGCCAATTTCAATCATAGCTTCACATACTTCGAACGCTTTGAAGGCAACACGAGCAGTGCGTAAAGGAATCTCCATTGCGTATTTTGAAGCAGACTGAATAGCTTCGGTGCGAGCAGCTTTTTCTTCGTCGTTGTTTTTCGGTAAACCGAAAGCTTCCATGATTTTATTGAAAGACTGCGTGTCTTCATCTACCAACCAATTCAATTCATCTTGAATTTCTTTCGCCTTAACTGCCCAATTCGAAAACTCTTCCCAACGCGCATCCCATCCGCGTTTGTGCGCAGAAAGATTAGCAACCATTCCGGCTAGTGCCGCTCCCATAGCTCCGCAGTACGCACTTACAGATCCACCGCCAGGGGCAGGAGATTCACTAAGTGTTTCGTTCGCGAAAGCGGTGAGACTCATGTCCACCAACTTCTTCGAACTGCCTAAATTCTTCTCAATGATGTATTCAACAATTTTTTCTTCTGGGTTGAATGGAGCTAGGTCATCTAATCCCAAAGATTTTACTGCAATTTTAATTTTCTCACTGTCGGAAATTCCGAGTGAGCGCTCTTGTTTCTTCAAGAAATAATCTGCCGCATCCAATAAACTTTTCTTCGGAATTAATCCAACCAATTCGCTTCCCGTCACGCGAACACCGCGCTCGTCGGCCTTTTTGCACGACTCCTCAAATGCAATATGAACTGGAGTGATGTTGATGTTGGTCAGGTTCAACGATAATTGTGCAATGCCATATTCTTCAATAAACCATCCAATACCCTTTACAGATTTCAATGTTCCTGGAATACGCTTCGGTTCTCCGTTTTCATCCAACACAGGTTTTCCACCTTCATTCAAAACACGTCCAGCCTCACGAATGTCGAACGCAATAGCATTAGCACGACGTGTTGAAGTCGTATTCAAATTCACATTATAGGCCACCAAGAAATCACGTGCGCCAATGGTTGTGATTCCAGATTTGCGAACGCTTTCCGTTACTTCATTCGGACCGAAGTCGGGTGTCCATTCTGCTGTAGAAATCTTATCTATTCCTTCGTATTCCCCTTTTCTGCAATTTGCCAGGTTTGCACGAACCTCTTGCTTCGCGGCAGACTCGTAGAAATATCCTGGTATTCCTAGCTCCCTTCCGACACGCTCGCCAAGCTGATGAGCCAATTCAGCGCATTCTTCCAAGGTGATTCCTGCGATAGGAACAAGCGGACAAACATCGGTTGCACCCTGACGAGGATGCTCTCCTTTGTGATTGCGCATATCGATTAACTCTTGCGCTTTCTTCATCAATTGAAATGCTCCTTCTAAAACAGCAGCTGGCTCACCAGCGATGGTAATTACCGTTCTGTTCGTTGAAGCTCCCGGATCTACATCCAATAACATTACACCGGGCACAGCAGCAGCTGCTTGCGCTATGGTGTTGATTTTGTCTTTGTCTCTTCCTTCCGAAATGTTCGGAACGCATTCAATGATTTGTTTCATGTTTGTTGAAGTAAGGCTGCAAAGGTAGTTAAGAGAAGCGTTTTTTTTAGCTGTTTCAACCCTTGAGCAATGGTGCAAGCGATAGATATTACCAAATGAGATAGCGTTGTATCTTCACACCGAAATTTTGAAGAATGAAACGGACGATTTTGAATCTATTTGTTTTTGTGGTTTGTGTCTTAACTGGCGGAATGTTGAATGGGATAATTGTGAAATACAGCAGCGCAATAGTCCCTCCTCCAAGCGGTTTTGATTTAACAACTGAAGAAGGGTTAAAGGCGGCCATGGCAGTCATGGAACCCAAGCATTTTATTATGCCTTTTCTTGCTCATGCAATTGGAACATTGGTGGGTGCTTTCTTCGTTACGTTTTTTATAAAAGATCGAAAGTTATTCCGAGCATTGTTAGTTGGATTTCTCTTTTTCTTAGGCGGTGCCTGGATGGTATTCGAGTTGCCATCTCCTTTGTGGTTCGATGCGTTAGATTTAGGATTGGCCTATATCCCTATGGCTTGGATCGGATATAAACTAGCGCTTCGCTTTTCGAAATAAATGAAGAAATATTCCCTCATATTTTTTTTAGTTGGAAGCTTTGTCGCATTGACATTTAATTCTTGCGTGCGTTCCGTTGAAAAGGTTCATTCAACTGAATTGAGAGAATTGGATCCCGCACTTCAAGGGGTTAGGAAGTCTTTTGGAGATCGACAGGTTAATCATGTTTCTACTTGGGAGTATGTTCGTAAACCTGAATTGATAAATTATTACGAGACCTATGTCTTCGGGAAACGTCCTGAATTCAAGCCAACAGTAGCGTATTCCATCTTAAGCGTTGATACTATTTCTATAGGCGGTATTCGAATGGAACATACAGAGATTAGGGCCGATTTCAAATTCAGAGGAAGAAAGATGAAGTCCTATTACGCGAAGTTTCTTCCACTAAATATCAAAGATCCTATTGTTTTTGTCGGATTGAATTTTTTTGGAAACAGCACGCTTGACACGCTTTCGACATTAACACAATCGAAGCATTACGTGATGAAGAATGCCGGAGTAAAAACGAAAGGTCATCGTGTTACGGAAGAGTCACGAGGAACGAAAGCTTATCGTTGGCCGTTGGATCTAATAGTTGGAAGTGGATGCGGACTGATTACCGCGCACTATGCCGATTTCGATCCGGATGTATACAACGGCTTCATCGATGGTGTTCACGGTTTGGCAGAAGGAAGAGTTCACATCCGGAAAAGAGATGAATGGGGAAGTATTTCTGCGTGGTCATGGGGACTTTCAGAATTGCAAACGTATCTAGAACTTCAACCCGAAACGAAGAATTCCAAGACCGCAGTCATTGGTCATTCGAGACTAGGCAAGGCCGCGCTATGGGCAGGAGTGCTCGACGAGCGATTTGATATGGTGGTTTCGAACAACTCCGGTTGCGCAGGTGCAGCGCAGTTCAGAACTATGCGCGGAGAGGATATTGAAAAAATAACCAATCGTTTTCCGTATTGGTTCGCAAGAAATTTTCAGAGCTTCAGAGGAAACGATTCCTTATTGCTTGTAGATCAAGAAATGTTGCTTTCGCTTGTAGCGCCTCGTCCGCTTTATGTTGCAAGCGCTAGTAAAGATTCTTGGGCAGATGCAGAAGGGGAATATTTGTCGTTCTATAGATCTCAAGCGGTGTATGGTATGTATGATACGCTGCTGCATATTCAATACAAATACCCAGCACCTGGTGAGCAGGTATCTCAAGGAAATTTGGCCTATCACCTTCGTGCGGGAGAGCATGAAATTCTGGTTTGGGATTGGGAGCGTTACATTGCTTTCGCCAAAAGCCGATTGAAGTAAGTTCTTACTTGTCATTTATCTTTACCGAATGAAGAAAATTTTATTCATTCTACTCACTTTTCTTTTCATTCAAGAAACGCATGCTCAGTGTTGCAATTATACATTGATTATGTTCGATAGTTATGGAGATGGTTGGAATGGTGGGTATTTAGCTATCAGTGTTGACGGCATCAGTTTGGGTAATTTTTCGGCATCAGGATATGGTAGTCAAAACACAATTTCAGTTTGCAACTCAAACAGTATTCAATTGAACTATACCTCGGGCGCATACGAGGAAGAGAATACGTATAGTTTATACGACGCCTCTTGGAATGCGATATTCACCAACGGGCCAAATCCTACTGTAGGCAATCCCTTCAACGGTATCGGTAATTGCAATTCAACCACACTGCCGGGAAACCATCCGTGCAATGCCATTCCAATGGAGGTGGGAAGTTGTGTGAGCGGTTCCAATGTTGGTGCAAACAATTCGGGATTCAATCCCGGTTGTGCAAACTTTTCCGGAGCGGATCAATGGTACTCTGTTGTCGTTCCTCCTTCAGGAAATATAAATTTTAATACAGCTAATGGTAGTTTAAACGATACGGGGATAGGTGTATGGAGGGGTCAGAACTGCAGCAGTATTTGGGCTGCGGCTTGTGATGACGATAGCGGCGTTGATTATTATTCAATTGCTACATTGTTCGATATGATACCTGGAGAAACGCTGTATGTTCAAGTGTTTGGATACGGCGGAGCAACAGGGACTTTTGATTTGTGTGCAACTGATTTAGGTGTCATTAATTTCGAGAGCTCGGAAATTCCGATTGTGTTAATCAATACCCAAGGACAAACCATTGTGCAAGACACGAAGATCAATTGCACCATGGAGATTAAGTACAACGGATTTGGTAATCTCACTTATGTCAACGACAGTGCGAATGTGTACAATGGAAACATTGGAATTGAAATTCGCGGCGCATCATCTGCATGGTATCCTCAGACTCCTTATTCGTTTGAAACAAGAATGCCCGATGGAACCAATAACAATGTTTCTATTTTGGGAATGCCCGCAGAGAACGATTGGGTGCTACTTTCCAACTACAACGATCGCTCGATGTTGAGAAATGGATTAGCTTTTCAAATGTTCGGGGGAATGGGCAACTACAGCGTTC
>JBJOPP010000186.1:0-2895 GCA_046050685.1 Bacteroidota bacterium | reverse complement strand
CGCAGTGGACCAATCCCGTTGGGACATATCCGCGTTGCGGATGTATCCACGAAGTGGACTTTTCCCTTCAGGATAAAAATTAATTAACGAACCGCTTCTTCCAACTTCGCAATGTCGAACTTCGACATTTGCATGAACGCATATGCCGCTTTCGGTGCGGTTTCTGGATTGGTCATGAGCTTGCCTAAGATGCTGGGGACAATTTGCCATGAGACACCGTATTTGTCTTTCAACCAACCGCATTGACCCGGTTGACCTTCTTGCGTGAAGTAATTCCAGTAATGATCTATTTCGTCTTGCGTATCCAATGTTAAAACGAACGAAAGCTTTTCGTTGAACGACATGCCTTGTGGTCCGTTGTTTAAACTCATGAAACGCGTGCCTGCCATTTCGTAAACACTTGCCATGGGGTTCTCAGAAATCAATTGGAAATCGGCAAAGACATTCTTGTAATACGCCGCCATACCTTTTGCATCTTCCGCCCACAAACACGTTGAAAATTTCGTTGCCATCTTTTTAATTTTTCGATTCTACATAATTCTTAAAACGATCCAAGATCATCTGCCAGCCCATGCGCTGCATGTCTTCCGGATTTTGATTTTCAGCTTCGAACTCTTCCGTAACCTTCACTCCTCCTTTCACTTCTTCAAATGTGGTATTCCACAAACGACCATCGCCCAACAAAACGTTTATGCGATTGTGTGCAATAACTTCCGTGTACGTTCCACCGAAATCGAATTGAAACGAAGCATCTCTTGCCGCCATGGTGAACGTAAAACTTCCACCTACAACTAAATCTAATCGTGCAGCCGGACAATGCCAATCGTCGCCGGCGAAATTCCAATTCATAATGTGCTCAGGAGTGGTAAACATCTCCCAAACTTTTTCAATGGAAGAATTGATGTGCGTTTCAATTTTTATCATTCAGCAAAACTAACAAAAGCAAAAAGAAAAAGCATCTTTCTTCTTTTCGAAGTACATTGAAAAAAATATTGAATTATGTGTTTCTCAGCGACAGCTAGTTTTTCCGCATCGATTGTTATTGGAACCATTGGCGTTGCCACCTTCAAGAAGAGTAAAGATTCCGATTTGAAATTCTTTGGAGCCATTCCTTTTCTTTTTGCCTTGCAGCAATTCGCTGAGGGCTTCGTGTGGCTGAGTTTCAACAATTCTAATTTTCACTTTATACAATCTGCAGCTACAACGAGTTTCTTGTTTTTCGCTTGGGTCTTATGGCCCATACTTATGCCTTTTTCCATTTACCACATTGAAAAATCAGTGGTGAGGAAGAAACTAAATTTCTATTTGTTTCTTTTGGGAAGCGCATCTGGGCTTCATTCCATTTACACCTTGGCGACAGGAAATCCGCAACCGTGGGTGAATGACTTTCACATCGATTACACGGCTACATCTTCTCTGTTTGAATTGAAAATTCAAACTATTCAGCAACTGGCTTATGTTGTTGTAACCGTTGTACCGCTTTACATTTCTTCCATGAAAGGAGCGAAATTACTTGCCACTGCAAATTTCATTGCCTTGATTTTAGCATTCATCTTTTTCAAGCATTCACTGCCGAGTACGTGGTGTTTCTTCGCAGCAATTCTAAGTGGAATATTCTACTGGATTGTCACGCTTGAAACAAGCAGAAGAAAACAACTGTAAATCTTTCGTTTCGAAAAATTAGACTTGTAAAAGTTCTCCTTAGTTTTACTTCCAAATAAAAAATAATGTCTGAAAACTCCGCTCCTTCTCCAAAAAAATGGAAATTACTTTTAATCAGTTGGTTATTCGTTTATCCGGTCATCAACCTCATGTTCGCCTTGGTATTTCCGTTAATCAAAGATTTTCCTCAATTGGTAAAGACTTTAATCTTCACTGTAATTCTTGTTCCATTGATGGGGATATGTATTCCAATACTTCACAAGAAATGTTGGAAGTGGATTATTAAATAATTGAACCTTCAACATAAGAAAACAAAAAGCCCTTCCAAATGGAAGGGCTTTTTCAATGAAAGAAATATCGTTTACTTCTGAACCATCAAACGTTGCGTTTGAACTTCACCGTTGAAGATCGCTTCAACAAAGTACAATCCGTTTGCAAGAGGTTGTTCGAATGTGATGTTCGTGTTTAGAACTCCGTTTACTGCGTAACGGTTGCTCCATACTTGACGTCCCATTGCATCTACCACGCGAACCTGCACATTGTCTGAAGTCACTCCAGAAAGGTTAATGTTCACATCTGTTCCGTGAGTTGGATTCGGATACAAGCTCATGTTCACTTCGTTCGCAACAAGCATGTCGCGTGTTGCGTTTCCGTTCACCTCGCTGCCTTGCTCCAATACCATTCCGGCTGAACCAATGATACACATATAGTAGGTTGGTCCCCATTGATAGTTCGTACCTGTGTTTGGCAATATTGGAGCAGTTCTTACGGCGTAAGTCTTTCCGTTTTGAAGAGCAGATACAGTTCCAAGATTAATGAAGTTGGAAGCTGCGCCTCTATTCACTGCTATTGGAAGTCCAACAGTCGTCAATGTAATCGGATTCACTTCGGTGAATTCCCATCTCCAATTGGTCACACCGCACACCCATGGTAATGAAGCAACAACTGACCCTCTGAATCGTGTTCCGTTAACGCATTGATCAGAAGTTCGAAGTGAAGTTACAGGTTGTGTCACAGTTGTCATTGAACACGGTGCTAATGCCGGAACAGCAATTATTTCGGTGTTACCCGCACCATCCAATAAATTATAGGTGCTTGTAATTAACACACTGTAATTGCAACCAAATGGCAGAGATGGAGTAACATTACTCAGTACACAGATATCTGAAGATTGTGTTCTAGTGTATACATTTCCAGTAGCAGCCCCGCTAAGACCAGTGAACGTGAAGGTGT
>JBJOPP010000185.1:0-4243 GCA_046050685.1 Bacteroidota bacterium | reverse complement strand
CAAGTGCCGCAATTGGCAAGATGGTATATTTTTTTCATGTTGAAGTTGGGGTTGAGTGGCAATTTCTGCCGCGAAATTACACCTCAATACTTCGTAACGAATTACATTTTCGAAATAAAGTTTTCAATAGCTTTTGGAAAGTGCTCAATCTCAAGTGCACGAACTTTTTGCTCTATTTCACTTGCGGAACAATTCTCAACATTGGCTTTGGCTTGGAAGAGAATTTCTCCTTTGTCGAACTCTTCATTTACGAGGTGAACGGTAATTCCACTTTCGATTTCCTTGGCTTCATGCACCGCTTCGTGAACAAAGTGGCCGTACATGCCTTTTCCTCCGAATTTTGGAAGAAGAGCAGGATGTATGTTAATGATTTTATTTTCGAAGGCAGTTACCAAATTTGATGGAACTAACCACAGGAATCCTGCAAGAATTACAAGATCAATTTCTCTTTGTTGAAGTTCTTTTACGAACTGATCGGTCGTTTTGAAATTCTCTTTTGTTAAAAGAAGGGCGTCAATCTGATTGTCTTTTGCAATTTGAAAAACACCAGCCTGGGAGTTGTTACAAGCAATTAGAGAAATCTCTACTGAAGTGTTTTTAAAGTGTCGAATAATGTTCGCCGCGTTACTTCCCGCGCCAGACGCTAAAATGGCAAGTTTCATGAATTCGAATTCGAAAGAATGAGTTGGTTAAGTTCCTTTTGAACCAAAGAGGTAAGTCTTGGTTGCATGTTAAGTATAGACTGAAGTTTCTCTTCTAGGTCTTGTCGGTCAATAGATTTTGCTTTTTGCTCGATGCGTTCAAGAAGCACTCCCGTTTTGTGCAATCCAAAAAGCTTGAACGAAGATTTCAGTTTATGCGTGGTGTCCTTGATTAAATCGAGGTCATTTTCGTTCAATGCTTTTTTCAATTCTGAAAAATGATTTTCAATTTGGTCTAGAAACACCTTTGTCATTCGAATCATTTGTTCCTTCGAACCGTTCATGAGTTCATGCAAATGGTCCATTGAAATTTCTTCGGACGAGGTTGATTCGAGCAATGAAATGTCTTGCGTGAGCAAGTTAATTTTTTCCAAAAGAAAATCGGGGTTGTAAGGCTTGGTAATGTATTCGTTCATTCCAGCTTGCCAGCATTTTTCTTTTTCACTTTCAAGTGCATTAGCAGTTAGGGCAATGATGGGTACACTTGATTCCAATTCTTTTCGAATGGCAATAGCGGCTGCAACACCATCCATGACGGGCATCTGAATGTCCATAAGAACAATATCAATGGGTTGCGTTTTCACTACTTCAACTGCCTCTTCACCGTTCTCTGCTATGAAAGTGTTTGCCTTCCATTTCTTTAAAATGGTAAGCGCAAGGAATCTGTTCAGTTCGTTGTCTTCAACAATCAATACATTTTTCCCCGTGAGGTCAGCATCTTGTTGAAGCGTGCTTCGCTCTTGTTCAGAGGCTTCGGGCATAGATAGTTTGAAGATGAACGATGAGCCGACATTCTTTTCACTTTCAACATAAATTTCACCACCGAGTAATTCAGAGATGGACTTTGAAATGGCAAGCCCAAGTCCCGTGCCGCCGAATCTTCGAGTGATGGTATTGTCTGCTTGAGAGAAAAATTCGAAAATAGTATTCAGTTTTTCCGGATCTATTCCAATTCCGGTGTCACTCACTTTGAACGTGAAGTCGTTCAATTTGCCATTTTTCTCAACGCTAATGTCAAGAGAAACTCTTCCTTTATCGGTGAATTTGATGGCGTTTGAAATAAGGTTGTTTAAGATTTGAGACAATCGCGTAGGGTCTCCGAATACCCACTTCGGCATGTCTTTCGGATAATTTACGCTGAACTCAATTCCTTTTTCATCGGTACGAATGTGATAGCTCGTGTGCAACGGGTCTATCATTTCTTTTAAGTTGAAAGGAATAAATTCAGCTGCGAATTTTCCGCTTTCCAACTTCGACATATCTAAAATATCGTTGACAATGACCATTAGACTTTTGGAAGAAGACTGAATGGCGTTGACGTATTGCTTTTGGGTATCTGAAATTTCAGTGTCGGCCAATATGCCTGACATTCCCGAGATTGCGTTAATGGGAGTGCGAATCTCATGAGAGATATTAGCAAGGAAAAGTTTCCTTGTTTCGAGCGACTCTTCTGCTTTTGTTCGGGCTTCTTCTAGCTGCTTCTCGAATTCTTTTCGCTCGTTAACAGTGTTCGTTAAAATGTCACCGATTCGAAGAATATCGTCGTCGTTAATTTCTTGTTCCGGACTAATAATTTGAATCGCATTTTTAATGCTATTGATGAGTATTCGCTGACGGTCAGCTTCATCGAAAAGCTTTGCATTCTTCTCGAAAAGTTCTTCCCCACTTAACTTCATAGCTCGGTCGACCAACTCGCGATTGCTATCGTAGAGCAAATAACTTTGATTGATGCTCTTTAAAAAGTTAAAAAGATGTTCGGGTATTTCCTCTTGTAAACCCAGGTATTTTTTTACCTGACGTTTTAAAAGCGGATGCAAAGAATCAAACGTCATACTTTTTCCTTAAACGTGGTTATAGTCATGGTTTGATTGTGTAACGAATTTACACCGTCGGTAGTTGGACAAATTTCGCCATTGCTATAGAAACCGCAGAAAGTAGATTCATCGTTGTAGGTATCTGCAACAGCCTCAATTTCTTCTTCCGTTCTATTTTGCATGACCAATTTTCTTCCAACACAAGAAACCATAAGTGTTAAGTCTGGATTCTCATTTTCATGAATTCGACTTTTTGAAGCGGCATTACTGGCGCTGTCAATAACACGGTCGAAATTCGCCATCATAAATTGAACCTTGGATCCAACAGGAACATTTCCTGCAAAAACCATGGTTTGATTTTCTTCATTTATGGAAAGAATGGTTCGCACCAACTTCGTTCCGTCGGGCTTCAAAATACAAATAGGGAACAACAAGGCTGCGCCAGGAAGTTCATTCGCACGTTCACCCAAATATTTTTTATACAGTTCCAACGCATTGGTGTCATCTAAATCGTAGAGAACATTCTCCTCAGCTTTGGTTACCAGTCTAAGCGGGCCAAATAAATCCCAGCCGTCGTTGGAGCCATAACCAACTTCAATCGCATCTCCGTAGAGTCCTATGGCAACGACTAAATTTTCTGAAAGTTCTCCGTTAAGCCCCATCATTGTTTTCGCGAAGCGCGCCGAATCTCCAGCTAATCCACCTGTAACAGCGATGTGGTTTGGAAGGTTTTTTGAAATTCCAGCAATCAGGTGATCGCCATTCATATGTCCACCTTCAGAAAACAACAAAATATGTTTCAAATTTTCTTCCAATAACTCATTCGTTATTTCTATTCCAATTTGTTCAGCATCTCTTCCGCCAATATTCTCTTTCGAGGAAATACGAATGGGAGTGTTTTCGAAGTGAACAACCGTGGCCGAAGCAGAATTGTCGAACATTTCATTTCCTTGAATTTCACCTGAAGTACTAACCAATACAATCTGTGCGTTCGGATAAACGGCGTGAAGTTTTTCGTAGTGGTTGCTATTCGGAATAATATCAATTCCCGCAAAAACAAGAACCAATTGTGCGTCGGTTAACGTGGAATTTGTGAAGTCCCAATCGTGGGTAACGGTCCATTGAATTTGTTCAGTTTTCATAGTGAGGCAGGAAATAGATGCTCGAAGGTACGAATTATTGGAGGGATGTGGGATTGACACACATCAGAAATTGAGGTGACAAGTGATTTCTGCTATCTTTACACTCGAATTTTAGAAAACTTTAGATTGAAAATTCCATGTCAATTTCAGTAAGTCAGGTAGTGAAAATGTTCGGCACTCAAACCGCCTTGAATGGCGTTTCATTTGAAGCGAATAAAGGTGAGGTCATAGGCTTCCTTGGTCCGAACGGTGCGGGAAAGAGTACGATGATGAAAATTATCACAGGATATATTCCTTGCAATTCAGGGAAGGTTTCTGTCTGTGGATTTGATGTGAATGAACAACCTTTAGAGGTGAAGAAACGTGTGGGCTATTTGCCAGAGCACAATCCGTTGTATACAGACATGTACGTTCGTGAATATCTGACTTTTGCCGGAAGTCTTCACGGAGTGAAGAATTTGAAAAGCAGAGTGGAAGAGGTAATCGCATTGGTAGGATTAACGCCTGAAGCGCACAAGCCTATTCAACAATTGTCGAAGGGTTACCGTCAGCGTGTGGGATTGGCACAGGCCATTATTCACGATCC
>JBJOPP010000184.1:0-3789 GCA_046050685.1 Bacteroidota bacterium | reverse complement strand
GTTATTCCACAAGTGATTTGCCGGAACCTCATGAGATTCTAGCTTTTCACGAATGATATTGTTCCACTTATTGCTCATTAATTCTTTTCACTAACCAGTTTTTCGCTTTTAAAAATTGTGTCTTTGAAGTGCTCTCTGAAATTCCCAACAGGTCGGCAATTTCTTTATGTCCGTATCCTTCAACAGCAAACAAGTTAAATACCGTTTTGTACCCATCGGGCATTTGCACAATTAACTTCATCAGATCTTCAGCCTGCAAGGCTTCCAACTGATCTTCTCCGTTGTCGGAAAGTGATACGGCCTCATCAATGTTTTTATCGAGTCGAAACTTCTTGTTGTTTTTTATTCGTGTTAACGCCGTATTCACAACAATGGTTCTAATCCAACCCCCCAAAGGACCGTCGCCCTTCCATTGATTAAGCTTTTCAAAAACTTTAATGAAGCTATCTTGCAACACCTCTTCAGCCTCCATGGAAGATCCCATGTAGCGAAGACATACCGCGAACATTTTTCCAGAATGCAATTGAAAGAGGGTCCGTTGTGCGGACGATTTTCCCTTGAGACATTCTGAAACCAATTCGCTATCGCTCATACTTCATCGTTTGATTGATAACAATTGGTTTCAGAAAGTTGCCTCAACAGAATTTTTTATCGCAGAACCGTTACAAATCCAGTAAAGACCTTCAGGCTGCGATCAGCCAGAGGCTGAACTTCTAATCTCCAGACATAGGTTCCATCTTGAGCGAATCCATTTCCTCCACGAATATCACCAATCCATGGCTCTCCAATGTCGAAAGACTCGAAAATCAGAGTACCCCAACGATCGAAAATCATGAAGTGATATCCATCGGGTTTAGCACCTTTAATAATTGGAAGGAATATTTCGTTCAGGCCGTCTTGTTCAGGCGTAAAGGCGTTTGGCACCCAAACCTGTAAGACGCTATTCATGGTAACTGTATGACAAGCCGTATCGGTGCAACCAAATTCATTGGATGCTGTCAAACACACTGGGAATTCAGCCAAGTCTTCATCAGGGAAGGTAAAGTTTGGATTTACGTCAATGCTCGCACCATAAGGCCCAAAATCCCAGTAATATCCTACCGCATCTGTTGATCCGTTAGAGAAATTGACAATTGGATTTAATACATCTGCTGGTTCCGGCGCCCATGTGAATTCGGCTGTCGGATAACCATATACTTCGATAGGAGCTGGAATTGTATAGGTGGCTGAACAACCATCTGCAGAAATTACATAAAGAGATGGAGAATATGTTCCCACTTCCGTGTAAGTATAAACTTGATTTCCGCAAATTGGAATCGTTGTTCCATCGTCCATGGTCCAAATACAATTCGCAGACAAGGCTGGTGAAGTTGTGTTGGTGAACGAAACAGTCACAGGCGCGCATCCGTTCTGATCACTAACTGTGAAGCCCACGTTTGGCAATGGGAACACGGTAATGTTTAATGTATCAGACGCAGGGAACGCACATCCATCATTGGCATAAACATACACAGATGTCGTGTTAGTCGGGCAGTACGTATTGCTTGTTCCATTTGGACCTATGGTTGTTCCTCCAATTGCTGTTGGAACTTCATACCATTCAATGGTAATCGGATTGGTTCCACCTGAAGCTGCAGCTGTCATGTTTACACATTCTCCCTCGCAGATTGAAACAGAAGAAATACCGTTTTGCATTTGAACAGCAATCGGATCTGCAAGATTTAGCACAATAGACTGAATCGTGCTTGTACAACCATTCGGATCACTTGCCTGTGCGTAGATTGTCATGTCGCTGGTGACAGTATAATCGAACGGATTACCGATTCCCAAAATACAGTTGGTAACAGTTGGGCAAGTTCCCCAAGTTATTGTAAGAGGTCCACCATTTCCACCGCCTGCATTTGCTGTTAGCGGAACTATTTCATTGAAGCATGAAACAGGGCTCGCAGCATTGAGGGTCATTAATACCTGAGCCGATTGTTCAACGATTGAGAAGTTTAGACTGTCGTAGATACATCCCAAGGCATCTTGATAAATAACGTTGTAATCACCAGCCCCGAGTCCACTAAATAATCCCGTCGCTTGAGTTGCAATTGTCGCGGTCGTTGCGGCATTGATCAATTCAAAGGAAATCGAACTTGGATCTTGGAATTCAATAGAACCGTTTGTAAATCCGAAGCAAACCGGTGGCGTAATAATGACATTATCCAATGGATTGTTTGGAAGCGATGTGATTGTTATTGCGTTTTGGAAGGTACAACCAAGGTTATCTGTAACGGTATAATCGTACGTTCCTGGACAAAGGTTTGTTGGGGTCAGTCCTAGAATAGTTGGGTCAGTCCAATCCACAGTGTAATTTGGAATACCTCCTGTTGGAGTTAAGTTTATTCCACCCGTACAAGTTTCGTAACAAATGTTTGTAGCTATTCCTTCTTGAACCGAAAGTGCGTCAGCAGCGAACACTGTTCCTGAAGCGTTGCTAATGCAGCCTAACGCATCTGTTCCTTGCACCGAGTATGATACGCTTCCAACAGGCGCAACCGTTACAATGGCAACATTGGTAGCAGATGTAATAGTTGGATCAGCTGTCCAAACATAATTCACAGCGCCACTTGCGAACACATCTGTTGTCGCACCGAAGCAAATTGAATCCTGCACCGGTGTAACTGTAATATTCGGAAGTGCATTAACAATAACTTCAGAAAAATTGGAAACAGCGGGATCGCAACCGTTTCCGGTTAGGGTAGCCACCATGTAGTAATAAGTAATTCCAACGGGTGCATTTGCTGGAAGCACTGAAGTAGTTGTTGCACCCGGATAAGCAGTACCTGGGGCAATTGGACTTGAGTTGAAGTACCATGCGTATGATGCAGTTCCGAGTCCACCAGAAACCGCAGCATTCAAAGCCGTGGTTGGTGCGTCTAAACACTCGTTTTGAGTTGTTAGAGGTTGGGTAGAAATTACAGGATCAGCAACGTTAACGATTTCGCTTACCGAAGATGCAATAACATCACATCCCGAACCTGACAATGTAATTTCGGCATAGTAAAACTCGCTTCCAACCACTGTTGTAGTTGCGGGAGCGTAAGTGCTTTGTCCAGCGCCTACTACAGCTGTTCCTCCTGTATTTGAATTTACTGTATTAACATACCATTGATAAGATGGCGTTCCAACCCCACCGGTTGAAGCAACACTTAGCGTTGCGGGCGTTCCTCCCACACACAAAGAATCCGTTGCAATTGGTTGAGTTGTTAAAGTAGGATCAGCCACAACAATTATTTGTGATGAGTTTGTGGTAACACTTCCGCAGTTCGTTCCCGCGAAAGTTGTCGTCAAGTAATAATAGGTAGCTCCTACTGCATTCGCTACAGGGGAATATGTTGCGTTTGTTTCTCCTGCAATTGGGAATCCTGTTGTGGTATCGTTAATTGTGTTTGAATACCATTGATAAGATACAGCTCCTGTTCCACCCAATATACCCGGAGACAATGTGCTAGGCGTACCGTCTAAACAAACCGTTTCGTTCGGAATCGCCTGCAATGAAACCGTTGGTAAACCAACAACGATGACTTCCGCCGCAGCGCTTGTGGCTGTAGCACAACCAGAACCCGTTAATGCAATTTGACAATAGAAATATTGTGTTCCAGGATTTACGGTGCTTGGTGTATATGTTGCATTCGTTGCTGAAGGCAATAATGTTCCCCCTGTGTTTGAATTTGTCGTGTTCAAATACCACTGGTATGAAGCCGTTCCGGCACCGTCGTTAAAGGTTACTTGTAAGTCTGTTGG
>JBJOPP010000183.1:0-15415 GCA_046050685.1 Bacteroidota bacterium | reverse complement strand
CCGCTTCGCGGATGACACTCTGCGAGTGATGACCTTCTTCGAAGGATGACCGCTTCGCGGAGCGTCATCCGCGAAGCGGTCATCACAAAGTGTCATCACAACTCGGTTGTGTCATCCAGCTTTGCTGGTGTATTATTGCATAATGAGAATTACGGTCTTTACAATTTTGTTTCTTTTTACTGCCGTTGGTTTCGGACAGCGCAGAACGACTTTGAAAACGCTTTTCTACGAGCGCACTTCGTATATGCCGAAGGGATTAATCGTTTCCATTGGTCCTACTGTTGCATACGGTAAGCGATGGAATGCAGTGGATACAATTTCTTCGCCTGTGTATAGCGCTGGAACCTACAAAGCCAGACCACGTGCGGGATGGACGGCAGACATTGGCAAGTATTGGGTGACGGATAAACTGGTTTTCTTCAACAGATTCGATTTGAACGTTCATTACGTTCGATTCAACGGGTCGGAAAAATTCAATGGTGAAGATGTGTTCGGACAAACTGTTGAAGAGAAGCGCATCTTCCATGAAAATAGATTTGGACTCACTTTTTCAACCAGTAATATTTATCCATTCGGAAAAGGAAAGTGGATTCAGAATGAATTGGGAGTCTTTGCAGATTATGCCTACAAACGTTCTACTTGCGGAGAATACTTCGCACTTCCCAGAGCATATTCAGAAAAAATTCGTTCGCAAGTGTTTTATGGCCTTGGATATGGAATGGCTGTAAACGATGGACTTTACGCCACGTTTGAAGTTGAAGTTCCTGTCTTGCAATTGTTTCCAAATACTCTCGGTGACATCCGCATGGACTATTTCCATTCGCATTATTGCCCCATCGTTTTCAAAGCATCTATACTCTTCGCCAAACACAAGCCCAATCGATCTTGTGAAGACGTGAACAAAGGTCCAAGCGATGTTAGCACGGACAAGCCGGGTAAACACGACGGCGGCGATCTCTTCGGTCCAGATATTAAAAAGAAACGAAAAAGAAAATAATCTGACCCTCCGTCCGGCGTCATCACGAAGTTTCATCCGCGAAGCGGTCATCGCAGAGCTTCATCCGGCACGGTCATCGCGGAGCGTCATCCACAAAGTGGTCATCACGAAGTGTCATCGCCGAAGGCGTAAACACCAAAGTGTGTTACATTTGCCCCCGTGTCAGCTCTATCCCAAATACAAGCGCCTGTGGAAGGCGAAATGAATGCGTTTGAATCGTTCTTCAAAGAACAGATGAAAAGCGAGCATCGCTTGTTGGATAAGGTTACCAATTACATTGTGAAAAGAAAAGGGAAGCAGATGCGTCCGCTTTTTGTCTTTCTTTCAGCCAAGCTTTTTCAAAAACCGGAAGAGCCAACGTTCGTGGCTGCAACCATGATTGAATTGCTGCATACCGCCACACTCGTGCATGACGATGTGGTAGACGATGCGCAAATGCGTCGCGGATTCTTCAGTATTAATGCGCTGTGGAAGAATAAGATCGCTGTTTTAGTCGGAGACTATTTGTTGTCAAGAGGTCTTTCGCTCAGCGTGAAAACACAACAGTTTCGCCTGTTGGGAATCATGAGCAAAGCGGTGAAGGACATGGCTGAAGGAGAATTGCTTCAACAAGAAAAATCGAGAAAATTAGATATTACTGAAGAGGTCTATTACGATATCATTCGTCAAAAAACGGCTTCCCTTATTTCAGCATGTTGCGAAAGCGGCGCAGCCTCCACTTCCGCTACAGATGAGCAAGTGAAGCAGTTGGCATTGTTTGGCGAATATGTTGGAATGGCTTTTCAAATCAAAGACGATTTGTTCGATTACGGAACAACAGATGCTATTGGAAAGCCCGTGGGCATTGACATTCAAGAGCGAAAGCTCACGCTACCTCTTATTCATGTTTTAGGAAAAGTAGATCGCGACACCGCAAAGAAATTGATTCGTACCGTTCGGAAATTCAATACCGATAAAGTGAAAGTGGAAGAGCTTATGGCTCAAGTGGTGGAGTTAGGAGGAATCAAATACGCGACTGAAAAGATGTATGAATTCCGCGATAAGGCGTTGGATATTTTGAATCAATTCGAAAACTCTCCCGCCCGCGAATCCCTTCAATTGTTGGTGAATTACACCATTGAACGTAAAAAATAGTCCTATGAAAAAAGCACTTTGGATTTTTACCCTTTTAGTTCTCGTTTTGTCATCATGCACCCCTTCTTTGGACGATGCAGATGCACGAGAAATAAAAACCACGGAAGAAGGAATTCGTATTGTTGGGTATTTCGAAAAGGGAACGGACAATAAAATTGGAGAACGTGCATTCTATCCAAACAGCCAACAGTGCTACATTGAAGTGCGCATGAAAGACACCAAGCGCCACGGAGAGTGTTACACCTTCTACCAGAACGGTAACAAGTGGAGTTTAAATACGTATGAAAATGGAGTGTTAAACGGCGAATACAAAACGTGGTTTGAAAATGGAAAATTATATGTTGAAGGGGAATATGAAAATGGAAAAGAAGTCGGTGAATGGATCTTCTACAACGAAGACGGAACCGAAAAGGAACGTAAGAAGTACTAAGCACTTCCTTATTCCCATTCTGTTTCTCCTACTCACTCTCTCTTCGTTATCAGCGTCTTTCGCCCAAACCCCAGAGGTATACATTCAGAAATATGCTGAAATTGCGCAAGAGCAAATGCGCAAATACGGCGTTCCTGCTAGCATTACTTTGGCACAAGGAATTTTAGAAAGTGGCAGTGGAAAATCGAAACTAGCCGCTGAAGCCAACAATCATTTCGGTATTAAATGTCACGACACCTGGAACGGTGCTACCATGCATTTAGATGACGACGCACCGAACGAGTGTTTTCGTAAGTACAAGTCCGTTGAGCAATCGTTCGAAGACCACAGCGTCTTCCTCAAGAAACCGCGGTACGAAGAGTTGTTTGCGCTCGAAATCACTGACTACAAAGGATGGGCGCAGGGCCTGAAGAAGTGTGGTTATGCCACCAGTCCAACGTATGCAAAAAGCCTCATTGATTTAATTGAAAAACACGAGCTCACACAATTCGATACGGAACAGAAACCGAATGAACATTCGGTTGTTGTGAACATCTCGAACAATCGCATCAAATACGTTTCTGCCAAAAAGAAAGAATCGCTTGCAGATCTTTCAAAGCGCACTGGAATCTCTGAACATTTATTAGCCAAATACAACGATATTGAGGAAGGCCATGAGTTTAAGGAAAAGGAAATCGTGTACTTACAACCCAAGCGCTTCAAGGGAAGCGTGAAAGAGCACAAAGTGAAACGCGGAGAAAACATGCGCGATATCTCGCAACAATACGGCATTCGTATTCGTAGCATTGAACGCAAGAACAAACTCGAACACGGCGCTGAATTGAAGACCGGAACTGTATTAAAGTTGAGGTAATCTCAAGTATTTTTTCATATATTTATGGAAACATATTGATTTATGAAAAAAATCTACTTTCTATTTTTCTTCTTCGCGGGTCTATTCAACCAAGCGTTTTCACAGACCTACTGCGCTCCAACATTCCTGAACGGATGCTTCACTTGGAACAATCAATACATTGAACTAGACAGTATCGTTTGGGAACTTGGTGTTACCGATTGTGCCATTTCCGATTACACTGCTTTAAGCACAACGATAACGCAAGATGTACCAATGGCTATGACAATTACCAACGGTGCTTGGTGTGGAGCTGGCGTGTGGTTAGACACCAACTCTGACGGGGCTTTTGACGATTCAGAAAACCTTTATCACAGCTATCAAGCAGGTGATCCAATGACCTACGACATTCAATTAACCGTTCCTGCTAGCGTTCCTGCTGGAACCTATCGCATGCGTGTAATTGCGGGTTGGGGAACCGATTGTTTCGATGCAACCAGCACCAACGGTTACGGAGCTTGTGGATCTTACCAATATGGAAGCTACCAAGACTTCACTATTCATGTTGTTGCAGCATCATCGGTTTCTTCTGTGAAAGAAGACGTTGCTGTAAAGGTGTTACCAAACCCAACACACGGAAACTTCCAATTGAACATCCCAAGTTCTTTGGTGAACACGAATTACATCTTAACAAACATTGTGGGTGAAGTGGTTCAATCGGGAAAAGTAACCAGCCTAAACACAAGATTGGATATTGAAAACTTACCAAACGGAATTTATATCATGAAGTTCGATAACAAACTGCGTAACGCCGTTCGTATCGTTAAGAACTAACTTCTAGAATTCTTTTCAGAACAGCCTCGGGAGCAATCTCGAGGCTTTCTTTTTGCTCCGAATTTCCATCCTCCAAATAAGTCGCTTTTGCGCCAAGAGGCATCCATCTTCCCGGATGCATAGGTCGTTTCGAAGGATAAAGCCCAATAGCGCGAATGCCCACGGCCGATGCAATGTGCAGCGGTCCTGTGCTTGCAGCAATCAACGTGTCGCAAGATGAAATAAAGGCGATTAATTGTGGAAGGGAAAGCTTGCCGCTGACGTCAATGATATGTTCATCGAACTGAAATCCCTGACGAATGCGCACGCCTTCTTCTTCCGTGCCTGTAATGTATATGTTGAATTTCGATGCGGGTAGAAGCGAAGCTAATGTTTGATACTGCTTCAAAGACCAGTTCAATGCACTGCCCTTACTGAGCATATGGAACACAACCGAACGTTTATTCGGTTCGAGTTGAATGGGGCATTCCACCTGGGGTTTCAGAATATGCCAGGTGCGAATTTCTTCGAGGCTCGGAATGTTCTTTACACCGAACGGATACAGCAAATGAAAATTCAATTGAGATTCGTGCAAGTCTGAATTCTTTCTGGAAAAGAACACGCGATCATTCGCGAATTTCCAAGACGCTATTCTGCTTCCAGTAGCAATACGTTTTTTCACTCCTTGTGCCTTCACCCATCGCATGACCTCCGCATCTGGAAAGGCGAAGACGCAGGCTTCAACTTTCAAAGAAGTTTCTGCACGCTTATCGAAATTCACGAATTCATCTACATACGGACAAGCCTCTGCAATGGCCTGTGTGTAGCTTCTTCCGATGAAGGTGATACGTGTATTCGGAGAATATTTTTTAATGAAACCGCACAAAGGCAATGTCACAATTACATCGCCAATGCTGTCTGTACGCGAGATAGCTATGCTACTGGGAAAGGCGAATGTGCTCATGAATTTTTTTGTATTTCAAGTGAGTGGCATACGCAGAGATGCGCGCAACCTTGAATCCAGCCTTTCCATCTAAAAATCCCAATCTGAAAAAATAGTCGACAACGAATTTCGATACGGGACTAAACACACGTTTGTACCATGGCGATTTTTTTCCTTGTTGAAATAAATCCGCAGCTTGTATAGTCGTGAATTTTTCCGCTTGCGCGTAATGCTGATCCACGCTGTAGTAGGAGTAGTGAAGGCAATCTCCTTCCAACAACAACGTGTTTTCTTTCGATAATCCACGAAGTACTTCGTGGATGGTTCCTTCCCAATTTGTTTCTTGTCTGTTGAAGAGACGAACCTTGATATCAGGATACCATCCGCCGTGTTTAATGAACGTTCCGCAGTAGTTTGTCATTCGCTTGAAGCACGCGGGCTGCGGCGTATGTTTCCATTTCAGTATCGATTGAATAAGTGTTTCATCTAACACCTCATCCGCGTCTAAACTTAAGATCCAATCGAAAGAGGCTTGTTTATTTCCGAAGTTCTTTTGTTCTGAATATCCTAACCAAGGATTTTCGATAACCTTTGCTCCGTAGGCTTTGCAGACCTCTACTGTATCGTCCGTTGACCCCGAATCAATCACTACAATTTCATCGGCTACCTCTTGTGCTGCCTTCAAACATTTTGCAATGTGATGACCTTCGTTGAAAGCAATGAGCACAACAGATAAACCTTCAGTCATGATTTATCGATATGAATTCCACATAAACACATTCGGATTGTCTTTGAACGGCGTTAGATCTTTTACCGCTATGAGCAGTCCTAAATCTACCAACCACAACACCCCTCCACCGCCAATGGTGGTTGTATAAATCACAGGAACTCTGAGGTCGGTTCCCAGGTACATGCGATGCACACCGAACAAGCCCAAACTCACGTCAAGCCCAATAGCTACAGCTCTTTGATTCTCGAAGGTGCGAAGCTTTTGAACGATTTTTCGGTTGTTGAATTTCGCTAAGGAAGATCCATTTGCAGACACAACGTTGTTCTTAGAATCCTGCGCAAACGCAGACATTCCAACTAACAGGAAGCAAAGCAAAAGGACATTGCGCATCTTACGAGTGTTGTTTAATTAAAGCTTCTACCTTTTCCACCATGTTCTTTGATCCGATGAATAGGGGAGAACGTTGGTGCAAATCAGTAGGAACAATTTCCATAATTCGTCTATGCCCATCCGTTGCTTTTCCACCTGCTTGCTCAACAATGAATGCAAGCGGATTGCATTCGTATTGCATGCGCAATTTTCCACTTTTGTTTTTCGTGGTGCCCGGATAAATGTAGATTCCGCCTTTGATTAAGTTTCTGTGAAAGTCCGCAACGAGCGATCCAATGTATCGCGCAGAATACGGACGATTCGTCTTCTTATCACTTTCCTTGCACCACGCAATGTATTCTTGAACACCCTTTTCACACGAGTTCAAGTTTCCTTCGTTCATGCTATAGATAGCGCCGTCTTCAGGAATTTTCATGTTCGGATGTGAAAGGAAAAACTCACCAATACTTGGTTGAAGGGTGAAGCCATTCACACCGTGTCCTGTTGTATACACAAGCATAGTGCTACTTCCATAAATGATATATCCAGCGGCAACTTGCTCATCGCCTTTCTGAAGAAAGTCGTTCACATTCGCCAAATCACCAATGCTACTCTTCCTTCTGAAAATAGAAAAAATAGTTCCAATGCTCACGTTCACGTCAATGTTAGATGATCCGTCTAACGGATCAAACAAGATTACATATTTCGCTTTCTTGCAATGCTCTTGATCGAAGGCAAAATACTTTTCATTCTCTTCACTTCCTGCTCCTGCAACTTGTCCGCCCCAACGCATCGCATTCAGCAACGTTTCGTCAGAAAACACATCCATCTTCATTTGCGTTTCGCCTTGAACATTAATGTTCGCAGCGGCACCCAAAATATCTTGAAGACCCGCCTTATTCACCTTGTGGTTAATGATCTTTCCTGCAATTCCAATGTCGGAAAGAAGTCGCGTTAAATCGCCTGAAGCATATGGAAAGTCGGCTTGACGTTCCATGACGAATTCACTAAGTGTTACCAATGCTGCCATGTTGCTAATTTAAGCTGAATGAGTTATTTGTTGGGAAATAGAATGTGAGTCAATTCAATAAATTGTTCCACCGATAATTGCTCGGGACGTTTGTTGAACAAATCGTTCTCGGAAGTTATTCCCGGTTGAAGCAACGACTTCACCGAATTGCGAATGGTCTTTCTGCGCTGATTGAACGCCAACTTCACCACTTGCTTGAATTCTTTTTGTTGGGAAGTCACCAATGGCGCGGGTCTGCGCTGCATGCGCAACACACCGCTTTTCACTTTGGGTGGAGGATTGAAAACTTCCGGCTCTACCGTGAAGAGGTATTTGATTTCGTAATGCACTTGAAGTAAGACAGACAAGATGCCGTAGTCTCGGCTTCCAGGGCCCGAAGCCACACGCTCTGCCACTTCTTTTTGAAACATACCCACCAACTCAGGAACGCATTCCCATTCGTCCAAAACCTTGAATAAAATTTGAGATGAAATGTTGTACGGAAAATTTCCAACGACACAAAAATTGTCGCCGAAGCGCTCTTTCAAATCCATGCGAAGAAAGTCTTCCTCATAAATTCTTCCGCGAAGCGCCGGATAGTAAGCGTTCAAATACGCAACAGACTCGTCGTCTACTTCCACCACAGAGGTTTCGTAGGGAAGCTTCATCAGGAACTGCGTAAGTGCCCCAGTACCTGGACCCACCTCTACAATTTTCTTCGTTTCGCTTACGCCAGTAATGGCTTCAGCAATTCTTTCGCAGACAGACATGTCCAAAAGGAAATGCTGACCCAGGTGTTTTTTCGGACGTACGTTCACACTACAAAGCAAAGCGAAAAAGCCGAAACTTAGACTCGATTTGTTGAACATTCATAAGTGAAAAAGTACTGAATGCAAAAACCGAAAGTCTTGGAAATTACATTAGTTTCGAAATGTGGTAAGCTATCTCGATATAATTCTAGTGCTCATCTTGGTTTGGGCACTTTGGCGCGGTTGGATGAACGGCTTTGTTTCAGAGCTATTCTCGTTCCTCGCGTTCTTCGTTGGAATCTACGCAGCCGTCTATTTGTCGGAAGCCGTAGCGAAAATGATTGGTGCCACCGACGGTTCGGTGAGTACGCGCGTTGCGGTGTTCCTAGGCATTTTTTTGGTGGTAGTCATCGGAATGTTTTTCCTCGGAAAACTCATTTCGAAAAACATCAAAGGAAGTGGCGAGAAATGGAACAAAGCGTTAGGTGCTACATTTTCATTGGCGAAATATTTATTGGGGACCAGCTCGCTCTTCGTGATGCTGCATGCGCTCGACGATAAGTTTCACATGATTCCGCAATCGCAAAAAGACGCGTCTGTGGTGTATGAACCAGTGAACGACTTTTCAAAAACTGTTATACCAGCCATCGAAGATTTCGACAAGCATCTTCCTGAAAAAGAAGCTTAAGAGCGAATACGCCACTCGTTCGGATAGTTATTGTTCAAGCGGGTTCCAACCACTTTTCCCCATCCGATGTTTTGTTGTTCGAAGGTGACAATCACAAAGCCCGCTTCGGCTTCCACCTGAATAACTTCCTTCTTCAAATAACGAATGACATCGTCGTACGAAAGCTCTAATTTTCTAACGTCATTGGACTCAATGCCCGTGTTTGCAATGCCTTGACCGGGAATGAACTTGTCTTTCATGAATTCACCCACAAGCGCGCCTGCGTTCGCATTCGGGAGTAAAGCGCGCCAAATTTCTTTGAATGTATGTTGAAGGGTATCGAGAAAAACTAATCCCTTTTCATTCTTCACCAATGCAATGTCTTCACGAATGAAGGCATTTGTTGCTGCCCGTTCTTTCGCGGTAAGCGGAACAATTTTCGAATTCGGTTTGAAACGAATTTTCTCGGTGTGTCCTTCCGGCTTTTTCAAGAGCGTGCAAAAGAATCCTTCTCCGGGTGTGTTGTGCGGAAGCATTCTGTATCCCTCGCCAGATGTACTTTTCACAACATCTACGTTCCACTCGTTATTCATTTCAACGGGAATGTTTTCAAGTTGAAATTCATCTGTTAAGTAAGAAATGATTTCTTCATTTTCTTCTGGAGCGAAGGTGCAAGTGGAATACAACAAGTATCCGCCCGGTTTTAAAAGTCTAACGGCTTCTTCTAAAATCTCATGCTGACGCACCGCGCACGTGTGAGCGAAAGATTCTTTCCATTCACCACGGTAGTCGATTTGTTTGCGAAAGAGTCCTTCTCCGCTGCACGGCGCATCTACTGCTACCACATCGAAGCAACGGGTGAATGGAATTTTATTCGGATACATTCCCAACGTGAAGACATTCGGAATGCCCCATTTGTCAAGGTTTTCACGAAGGATGCTCAGTCGCTGCGGCATAACTTCGTTTGAAACCAACACGCCGTTTTCGCCGAGTAGGGTAGAGTAAATTAAACTCTTTCCTCCGGGTGCAGCGCAGAGATCAATTACAGCAGGATTTTCTATATGTTGAATAGCTTGCTGAAACAAATGTCCAATGAGCATGGAATTCGCTTCTTGCGAATAATACGCTCCAGCGTGGTAATGCGGATCAAAAGTGAACTTCGGACGTTCCTTCAACAACATGCCCAACGCATTCCACGGCACAGTTTCACCAACAATGGAAGTGTGTTTAAACTTCTTCGGATGCTTCAAGACAGAAGTCTGAATCTCGCGATCGTAAGCGGGAATCATGAGTTCCCACTGGTCGGGGAATTGCGTTTTTAAGCGATTGACAAAGGCCTCTGGTAGATTCATTCTTCTTCCTCGTATTCTTGTTTTTCTTGAAGCCACTTCGGCGTCTTCTTCTCTTTTTCAGCTTTCGCTTCCGGAGAAACATTGTCTTTGATGTAAGGCGCTATGCGCTCTTGAATGGGTGGTTTGTCAATCACTCTTTCTCTTTCTCCTACTCTTTCTATGTCGCCTCCTCTATCTGTTTGTCCTACTCTTTCTCTTTCTTTTCGCCAAGCAAACGCATTCGTGAAAATGCGATTGAGTTTTTCCTTCTCAATCATTTTCGCACTCATACGATCACTGCGCAGCGCGTCTTTGTCCAATCCGAATTCCAGATTGTCCATGGGTCCGCGCATGTACAAATAAATTTGTCTTCCACTCTTACCTCCCGCGGTGCTCGAGGCATTCAGCAACATTTCCTTCAAATCGAAACCTATTCGGTAATCCAACACATTGTCGAAGCTGTGCGTTCCTTCCATGGTAATCGACATCGCGCTCGATTCAATGTCCATCAGTGGGAAGTTGATGATTGAATTTTCAATGTGAATGGAATTTTGAAGCGTCGAGAATTTAATGTGTCGAAGTTTTTCCGCGAAGTCGTCTTCCTTCACAAACGGCGCTATCCACTTGTTTCCTTTGATGTAAGTGATCATGTATTGAAACGATGTCACATCGTTTAGTTCACCGTTTTCAATGTTCACTTGCAAATCAGATTTTATGGTGTTCGGAAGAACAGATAAATCTGCGCCGAGTGTCGTTTGGAAATCTACCAGCACCGTGGCGTTTCCTTTGATGTTGTTTCCAGTGAGATACGTCTGTCCGAAGTTGTCGAACAGTCCGAACACTTGCTGAATATCAATGTTGCTCAACGCCCCGTCGCACGTCACTCCGAACTGCCCGTTGCTCGTTGGAAACAGGCTGAAATCGGCGGCGACATTTCCACCTGCCATATTCAATTGAAGCGGAGAAATCTGCAGTTTTCCATTGGCGTAATCCAGCGTTCCTTTAATGTTCGAAGCGTTGAACGACTTGAACAAGAACTGATCAATTTGCGCGGTTAAATGCAGTTGAATCGACGATGGAAGAGCAAGCTGTAACTCGCTGTCATCGCTGCCTGCGGCGGTGAGCAGTCTTTCAAGATCGAGTCTATTCGAATACAAATTCGCGTTAATCGTGAGGGCCGAATGGTCTGTGGTGAAGTAAGGAATCACCGAATAAAAGTCGCCCGAAAAACTACAGTTGTTTTCGTTTATGTTGAAGTTCAATTGCTCCACTCGCGCGTCGGATCCGTTCAAAACGAAGACGCCATTGATGTTCTTGAACAGACCGTTGGAAGTGGCCCATTGAAAACTTCCGTCTGTTACTTGTGCTCTTCCATTCAAATGCAATTGCGACCAATCGAAGGAGCTGTCTGCTTCTTGAAAGGCAATCTTTCCGCGGATGATCGATTGCGCAGAGACTTGTCCGTCGCAAACCGCAAGCGAGTCCCAACCGAAGAATCCTTTCACATCGTTCAGATTCGTTTCCGCATTCACAGATAAATTCAACACAGGATCATTCAAATCGCGAATGCTTCCGTTGCAGCTCAGCGAGCCTGTTCCCAATACCGATTGGAAGTTGGAAATGGTCACGCTATCCGTTCCTTCCTTCAACACATAATTCGCAGTTAATTGAATCGAATGCAAGTCAACGCCTGAATTTATTTCCACCAACTCACCGTCTTTCACCGAGAAGTTTGAAGCAATGTTTAAGTTTTCGAACGGACCCGTCATGTCGAAATTGAAATGCACATTCCCCGAAGGCGCGTAGGGTTGAAGCTGAACTTGCATAGCATTCGGAAGCAATTGTATTCCTTCCTTCAGATCTAAATCGGTTTCTGCAATGTGCAAGTCAATGCTCGGATGATCGCCGTAATCAAGGCTTCCCGTAACATTCAACGGAACTTCTTCCAACAACAATTCTCCTGTTTGAATCACGAAGGTGTTGTTATCGAGATTCACTTGCATCTCTGAATCGAGACCAATCTTCCGCTTGCGCAGCATCTCCGTTTCACCGGCGTAGAGCACATTCATGAAAGCCCTCGTTTCAATGTCGAGAACGAATTGTTTTTCAGTGAATTTTCCTGAAGCTTGAAGTTCATTCAACTTCACATCTATGAATGTTTTTTCTTGTTCGTCTTCGTAGAGGTAGGAAATATTTTCCCCCACAATATCTTCCAAATGAATTCTGAATTTTTCATTCGGGGTGGAAGAAGTATCGGGCTTCCACACGTCCCAGTTCACAAGCCCTTTGCGGTCTACGCGCATGTTGAAGGAACCGTCCTTGGCTTCAATTTCATCTATGTTGTACTTCCCGCTGAAGAGATCAATGATGTCGAACGACAAGTACAATTCTTTCGCGAAGAGCAACGTGTCGTGCGCCTTCGAATCTTCTTCCACATAAATGTCTTTGAAACGAATCGATACGGAAGGGAAGTTGTTCCACAGCGTGAGGTCTGCTTCGCGAATGCTCGACTTCGTTTTTAGATTGCCTTGAACGGTTTGAAGAGCGTAGGTTACAATTTCATCTTCGTACACCGTCACCGCAATCACCAATCCGGAAAAAAGCAGCGTTATCAACGCGAATAGGCCAATTAGAATGCGCTTCAGCCACTTTCTGCGCGCTGAAATTGGTTTTTTTTCCTGAAGAACTGGTCCCCCTTCTATTTCTTTTACTTCTTCCATTCTTAATTTAAAAGTACACGGTGTATGAACTACTTTTGGAAAGGAGTTGTGAAGTAACTCACAACGATTTGTTCGAACGAATCAATAACCCTGACTATGAAAAATTTGTTGCTTGCGGTTGTATTTCTTTTCACTGGAGTTTCTGTGTTTGCTCAGGAATGGACAGTGCCTGAATTGCCTTACTCTTACGAAGCTTTGGAACCTGCTATTGATGCAGAGACCATGCACATTCATCACGACAAGCATCATTTGGCGTATGTAACGAATTTGAACGCGGCCATGAAAGTGGAAGCGAATCAGAAATATGCGAAGCTGAACATAGAGCAATTGTGCGCGGCCATTGATCCGAAAGACATGGCTATTCGCAACAACGGCGGTGGACATTTCAATCACACCTTTTTCTGGAATTGTTTAGCAGCGCCCAGCACGGCCGGTGAGCCGAGCAAAGAATTGGCAGCAGCCATTCAGCGCGATTTCGGCGGTATGGACAACCTGAAAAAACTCATGACCGACGAAGGCAAAGCGCGCTTCGGCAGTGGTTGGGTGTGGTTGTGCAAAGACGCGAAAGGCGGACTTTTCGTTACTTCAACACCGAATCAAGACAATCCGTTAATGTCGAAAGTAGTAGACAAACCAGGCACACCTATCTTCGGTATAGATGTTTGGGAACACGCGTATTACTTGAAATACCAGAACAAACGCGCAGATTATCTCACGGCTATTTTTTCTGTGGTGAATTGGAGTTTTGTCAACGAACGTTACGCTTCGCGATGACACAACACGTTGTGATGACCACTTCGTGGATGACACATTTCATGTGATGACCGTTCCGGATGACGCTTTGCGATGACACTTCGTGATGACCACTTCGTGGATGACACATTTCATGTGATGACCGTTCCGGATGACGCTTTGCGATGACACTTCGTGACAATAATCCGCGAAGCGGTCATCGGCTTCGCCGTCATCACGGCAGGTGTCATCCAGCTCAGCTGGTCATCCGCTTTGCGGTCATCACTCGAAGAGTGTCATCCAGCTCCGCTGGTCATCCGCTTTGCGGTCATCGGCTTCGCCGTCATCACCTTGGTGTTTTTTTCTTCGGAAAAACAATCTCAATTTTTCCTCCCAAGCCGTCTTCCACAATTTTCATCAATGTTGAAAGACGAATGTCAGATCCTTCGTTTTCTATTCTGGAAATATAACTTTTCTTCGTCCCACATTTCGCGGCTAGCTGGTCTTGAGTGAGTTTTAAGTTATTTCTCTGCTGTTCTATCATTAAGCCTAGCTTGAATACCTTAAGTCCCTTTTCATATTTTTTTCTTGATGGGGATCCTTTTGCTCCAAATTCCTCCGAAACAAATTCTTCTAGACTTGTAATGTTGTTATTCTTTTTCATCGTAGTATTCTTTTATAATTCTTAATGCTCTAATAATTTCCTCATAAGGAGTCTTGTTCGTTTTTTTCTGAAAGCCATTGCAGATGACTACTGTTCTTTCTGTTTCGAAAAAACAGAACAATCTATAGATGTTGCCATCTGCAGCTATTCGCACTTCATACAATCCTTTGGTTCCAATAATCTTTTTAAGGTATTGTTGCGGAATTGTTTCATGACTCTCAATTACGTCAAGTGTCCATAGTATTTTCTCTTTTACTCGAATCGGTTGTTTTCGAATAAATGATTTTCCGAAATCCTTATAAAAGATTGTTTTTCTAATTTTTTCTCCCATACAAAGTTAACTAAATAGATAACATTACAAAATTTATCGAAGCAAATTTTATTGCAGGACGGAAGAAAGTCTTATGCGTATTTCATATAAGTTATGCCAATTCGGCGAAGCCGATGACACAACACGTTGTGATGACCACTTCGTGCATTACACATTTCATGTGATGACCACCTTGTGGATGACACATTTCATGTGATGACCGTTCCGGATGACGCTTCGCGATGACACTTCGTGACAATAATCCGCGAAGCGGTCATCGAACTTGTTCGTCATCGATTGTAAATCGTCATCACTCGAAGAGTGTCATCCAGCTCCGCTGGTCATCCGCTTTGCGGTCAACGCTTAAAAAGCGGCACAGTAGAACACGGCTCGCCATACATAATGCGGTTGGCGACAGGCTGAAGTTTTTGAGAAAGTTGAATGTAAACCTCTTCTGTGAGTCGAAGTGAAGTGCAACCCTTAACGACTACATTTTTATCTTGAAATTTCGAAAGATCCAATTGTTGAATAAATGCAAGCGCTCTTAAAGTGTCTAAAGTACTCGGTGATGAAAAATGACATTTCGCATGCACCTCAGATAGTTTCAAAGCCAATAACATGTATGCCCACACTGGAACAATAGCATCTACCGAACAATGAATGGCAACAATTTTATTGGTATACTCTGCAGTATTCAGCGATGAAACAAATTCTCTAAAATCCTTTTCCTTCAACGCAATTCCCTGCCACAATTGAGGTGCAATATCTAACGCTACACCTTCAAACGCCGTCACTTCTTCAGCAATGTCAAGCGTAATGAGTTTACTATTTGCAACCTTGTTTTCAATCATACCCCAAAAGTAATCCAACTCTCGATATACTCCACCATCGCGTAGCGTCATCACCGAAGGTGTCATCCAGCTCCGCTGGTCATCGGCTGTGCCGTCATCCCGCAGGGTCATCCTTCGAAGAAGGTCATCACAAC
>JBJOPP010000182.1:0-8086 GCA_046050685.1 Bacteroidota bacterium | reverse complement strand
TTTGTAATACTGAATGGCTTTGTTATGCTCGCGCAGCTGGCTGTAAACAGCAGCCATGGTCAATAACATTTCTTCGTTGTTCGGTTCGAATTTTTCCAGAACCTTTAGACGTGAAAGAGCTTTAGATAATTGGCCTATGCCAGAAAGAAGTTGAACTTCTTTGATGATTAATGCGGTATTGTCGGGAAAAAGAGAATAAGCGTATTCAAGAGCCTTAATGGCTTTTTGATAGCTAAGGTTGGCTTGGTATCCGTCGATGATTGCTTCAAGTTGTTCAACATCGAAGTAATACGATTCGTTTTGCTGAATCATCTGCTCGAAACGCGAGATAAGGTCGCCGGTGTTGTGGTAATCTGATGGGTCTTCGCTCATTGAGTAATTTCAGAGTTCAAGTCAAAAATAACCAATAATTCGCGGGGTTTCCGATTAATATTTGAACACGTAATACACGATTTTGATGTATTCGTTGAAAGTGGTAATCAATCCTTCTTCAAAGGTCCACCACGACTGCGCCTTAAAGTCCTTGGTTTCAGTCCCGAAGAAATGAACCACAATCCCTTTTTCTTCAAACTTTTCGCTGAAAACCATATGCATTCGACGCAAATGAAAATCACTGCTGACCACTGAAATTTCCTTCAAATTGTTGTTTATACAATAAGTCAGTATTTCTTCAGACTCTTCGTAAGTGCTTGTGGCCTTCCCAATGGCTGATACTCTCGTTGAATCACATCCGTTTTCAACGATGCATTTCCGAGTCAGTTCGGCCGAAGTATAAAGCAATCCTATCGCTTTCAATTGGGTGAGCGTGTCACCACCTCCGGTGCAAATAAACTGGGCAGTCGCATATTCCTTTGCCAACAAAGCGGCGCCTTTTCCTCGCTCGAAAGCGTTTCCGCCTAAAACAAAAAATGTTTGGTTGGAAGAAGTGGCAACGGGCGATTCAGCTACCGTTAAAAAGTGCCCAATTCCACCTAAAATAGAATTTCGGTAAATGAATAGACAAATGAAAAATGTGAGAGTAACTCCAAGTACAATCCATTTCCAAACGTTACGAATTTGTCGCAAGGAAGGAATAGCGTTGAAGTAGGTATATGTTTGGTTGTCTTTCAATGACAGTTATTAAACAAGATTCATGTTTTCTCCAAGCATAGACATGTAGTCTACTGGCGCAACTAAATTAAGCGCTTCATGCACAGCGTCCAATTCCTTTTTTTCTATGTCGAAATTATTCTGGTAAGCTGTGGTGTTGAACCACTCGGTTGCAGCGGCCGTGGAAATTTCAAATCGATTAGATACACGGAAAATATTTTCTTTTTCACTCATGAAGGCTTCGCAGCGCTCGTTCATGAGCTGCAATACCTTTTGAATGGACTCGCTCTTTTGGTCTATAGCGTTGCTATTTGCAACCGCCACAAATCCGCACCAAGGCGCATGAAACGTGTCTAAGAAACACAAGTGTCCTTTTTTTACGGAAGGAATCGACGTGTATTTTTCCCAATAGAAATAGTCCGTCTCGCGATTCTTTAAGCTTTGAATGGCATTGTGTAAATTGGCCACCTCAACATACTGATCGTCGGCAGGATGGAAGCCCAATTGCTTCGCGTGAATGCGCGCCATCAAATGAGAGCCCGATCCTTTTCGTGATATCGCATATTTTCTGTTGTGGTTGGAAGTGATGCGTGGCGTGTCGGTATATCCACCGTAAATGCCCCAAGTCAGAGGAGTCTTGGTGTACACCTTTACAATTTTTGCGTCAAGTCCTCGGTGGAAGGCGCTCACAAATCCTTCAGTAAGCATAAGCGCTACATCGAGATCACCTTCTTGAAGGGCTTCGGTCATAACGCCCGTTCCGCCTGCGAAGTAGGTCCACGAAACTTGAATTTTTAAGGCGCTGAAAATATCTTGTTCCAAGGCCAATTGCCAAGGTAAATTGAAGTGTTCGGGAACACCCCCAATGCGTAACGTAATTTTATCTTTCATGTTAGTAGCTGCCGTTCCACTTTCTCAGGAACCACTCAATACTGAGCAACGACAAAAGTGCAACTAAAAGGGGAGCCCAATCTATGAGTTCTCTCACTTTTTTCTCTTCGAAGGAGACACTTGTAATTTCTTTTCTGTTTCGAATTTCATTGACAAGATCATCGAGAGCCGTTGCATTGAATCGTTTTCCGTTGGTGCTGGAAGACAATTGTTCTAACAATTGGAAGTCTGCAATTGTTCGTGCGGTCTCAATAGAAATGTTGTTCACCGTGAATCCGCCTGACTTCACGAACTCTGTTGTTCCATTGAATGCCTTCGCAGTGTATGAATAGGCGCCCGCAGGCAACATTCCAGCGTTTAACTGATAGCCAGTATTCGATGGTGAAAATTGAAACGATTGAACGCTGTTGTCTGGAAATTTCAATTCCATATTCACCTGCTGATTTAAAACAGGCATGAAACTTTCGTCGTACAATTCCGCATTGAAATAGACCAGTTCGTTTTCAGCGAAATTCTTTTTGTGTTGAATTCTAAACTTCTCTTTGTTCTCTTTTACGCCAATGAACTGCGTGGTTTGTGTAATGAACTGATTGAAGATTTCGTGATTCTCTTCCATCTGAAACAACCCCACTTTCCATCTCCAAATACCTTCTCCACAAAGGACAGCAATGCGGTGTTCAGGTGTTCCTCCAAATCCAAGAAGTGGCACATCGGTGGCAATCTTTCCAATGCGCTGCGTAAGCAAAGCTTGTACTTCGGGTGCAACGGCATAGTTTCCGAAAGGCACAGCCAACGGTGGAAGTAGAGGAAGCGCTTGTGTAAATTCTTTGGAAAGAGAGAAGAAGCTGAAGCTTGGATTTAATGAAGCATTAATGTCTGAAAGTTTCGATTGATATCCGTTTAGTGAAAAGCCACTTCCCAATGCATTGAATGCATTGAAATCGTTTTGCGCGCCCAAGATGAACCAACATGGAATCTTCGCTTTGAATGCTTCTTGCACCACATTGTTTCCTCTTCCGCCTAACGAAGGAATTTGATAGGCAATGAGCATGTCGAATTTGTTCACGTTATCGGTAAACTGATCAACGGTTTGAACAGTTACTTCGTAATTTTCTTGAAGGCGCATGGCCTCTGCAATGGCTGTAATATCTGGATGAGGGGCGTTTGCTAAAATCAGAACCTTTTGTCTGTTGTCAATGACTTCGATATAGACTTGTTCACTGTTGTTGCGCGTATTGTCTTCGTTGTTTATCGGTTGAATGGTGACCGTATAGGCGTGTATTCCAACTTGGTCGGCAGGAAGCGTGAACTCGATGTTTTTGAATTCTCTTTCGGAAGTGAATGATATATTTTGTGAAGCCAATTGAACGCCGTTTTTCGAAACGGTTATAACAGTGCTTGAACCTTGCGCTTTGCGACCTTCAATGTTTAATCGAATAGGAAATTCATTTCCGAGGTAGGCAATTTTATTTACGCTCACATTCGAAATTAAAAGATCTCGATGTAAGGTAGTATCTCCCAAACCGACTGTGAATACAGGGATATTCAGTAGTTTCAAGTTTGAAACCGGATGAGGACCTTTGTTGTAAAGTCCGTCACTAGCTACCACAAGGGCGGCCAAATTTCTTCCGCTGAAACGAGCGTCGATGGTGCGTTGTAATTTTCCGAAGTGTGTAATCTGATCGGAAAAGGAGGCGTCGTTTCCATCTGAAACATTATCTCCGAAAAGCAAAGGAACCACCTCGTAATCGGAACCCAATTTCTCTGCAATCCCTTTCCAATTATTTAAAAATTCTGTTCGAATGAAATTCGAATCCTTTGCTGAAACAATCGACTGACTGTTATCAAGTGCTAAGACAACAACAGGTTTTTCAACGCGTGTTTCAAGCGTTTCCAATAATGGTTGGAAGAGTAAAAGAACAAGCAGCGAAACCACCAGGAATCGCATGCTTGCTAAAAGAAATTTAAATTTGGTTGACCAAGATTCTTTCGATGTTCCGAAAAAATAAAGTCCTGTGGCGTAGGCCAATCCTACCCAAACACAAAGGCTCAAAAGCCATGGAGATGCTTGAGTGATTAAGTGCGCCATAGCTTACATGTGCATACCGCCGCAAACGTGTAGCGTTTGTCCTGTCACGTATGAGCTTAAGTCAGATGCTAAATAAAGAGTAGTGTTTGCAATGTCTAATGGAGTTCCGCCGCGCTTGAGTGGAATGGTATTTCTCCATTCTTCAACCACTTTCTGATCTAACTTTTCAGTCATCTCTGTTTCAATAAATCCAGGAGCTATTGAATTGCAACGGATGTTACGCGAACCTAATTCTTGCGCAACGCTTTTCGTGAAACCAATCATACCTGCTTTTGATGCAGCATAGTTGGCTTGTCCAGCGTTTCCTGTTACACCAACAATAGAAGTCATGTTAATGATTGAACCGCTGCGCGCTTTCAACATAGGTTTGATTACCGCTTTCGTTAAGTTGAAAACAGATTTCAAGTTTACTCGAAGTACTTCGTCCCACTGCTCTTCGCTCATGCGCATAAGCAACGTGTCGCGAGTGATACCCGCGTTGTTTACCAAGATGTCAACGGTTCCGAATTCGGCAACCACTTCGTCTACCAATGTTTGTGCAGCGTTGAAATCTGCAGCGTCGCTTTTATATCCTTTTGCTTTCGCGCCTTTCGCGGCCAATTCGGCTTCGAATGCGCGTGCTTTTTCGTCAGATGATGCGTAAGTGAAAGCGATTGTTGCTCCGTGTTCTGCGAACACTTCAGCAATTCCTTTTCCAATTCCGCGAGATGCGCCAGTAATGATGGCTACTTTTCCTTCTAATAATTTCATGATAAACTATTTTTACAAATCTACTGCTTCTGCTATTAATTCCGCAATGTCTTTCACGGCTATGGTATGCTCTTGCTCGAAGTGCTTCACACCATCGGTCATCATGGTGTTGCAAAACGGACAACCGGTTGCGATCACACTAGGCTTCACTTCCAACGCATCTTCTGTGCGTTCAACATTCACCTCCTTGTTTCCTTTTTCGGCTTCTTTGAACATCTGCGCGCCACCTGCACCGCAACACAATCCGTTGGTTTTGCAACGTTTCATTTCAACCAATTCGGCATCGAGTGCTTGAATGAGTTGACGAGGCGCTTCGTACTCTCCGTTTCCTCTTCCGAGGTAACACGGATCGTGGAAGGTGATTTTCTTTCCTTTGAATTCTCCGCCTTCAATCTTCAATTTTCCTGTATTCAATAATTCTTGAATCAATTGCGTGTGGTGAACCACTTCGTAGTTTCCACCCAATTCAGGATATTCATTTTTCAATGTGTTGAAGCAATGCGGACATCCGGTTACAATCTTCTTCACTTCGTAGGCATTCAAAACACTGATGTTTTGCATAGCCATCATTTGGAAGAGGAATTCGTTTCCTGCGCGCTTTGCGGGATCACCTGTGCACGATTCTTCAGAACCCAATATTGCGAATGAGGTATTCGTGTGGTGAAGAATCTTCGCAATGGCTTTGGTAATTTTCTTCGCGCGGTCGTCGAAACTTCCAGCACATCCAACCCAGAAAAGTACTTCGGGTGTTGTTCCTTCGGCCATGCAATCGGCCATTGTACGTATCTTGAAATCCATGTTGTTCGAATTATTCGTTTGTCCAGTCTGCACGGTTCATAGCACTCATAGCCCAAGGCGCTCCGTTGTTCTCTACGTTGTTGAACATAGAGGTGATGCTATCAGGCGATTTAGATTCTTCCATTATTAAGTATCTGCGAAGATCCACGAGCACTTCCATGGGGTTGATGTTGATTGGACAAGCGTTCGTGCAAGCGTTACAGGTTGTGCACGCCCAAACTTCTTCTTCAGAAATGTAGTCTCGAATGAGGCTCTTTCCATCTTCCACCCAAACACCTTTGTTTGCTGCTTTCGCATTTCCAATTTCTTCCATACGATCGCGCACATCCATCATCACTTTTCGTGGTGAAAGCAATTTACCGGTTTGGTTCGCAGGACAAGCGGAAGTACATCTTCCGCACTCGGTGCAGGAATACGCACTTAATAATTGTGTTCGAGTCAAGTCTGAAACATCTTTTACTCCGAAGCGAGTAAATTCAACAGGCTCAACCACGGCGTTCGGATCGAGCATCAATTTCACTTCATTCGTTACCGCCTTATCGTTCGATAAATTTCCAGGTGCTTGCAGTTTGCTGAAATAGGTGGTAGGGAAAGCAAGTAAGATGTGTAAGTGTTTCGAATACGACAAGTAAACGATAAAACCGAGAATTCCAACAATGTGGAACCACCAACAGAAATGACTAATTCCTTCTAATGCTCCTGTAGAAAAGTGTTTCAAGAACGGTTGTGAAATCTGACTCACCCAAAACGATGGCACACGCGCAGGAGTGGCGCTGCGAACGGTTAACAAGCTGTCGGCTGCATTCATGATCAAGAATGCCTTCATCAATAAAATTTCAGTAATCAAAATAATGTTTGCATCGCGCTTCGGCCAGGTCTTCATTTCCGCCGATTGGAAGCGCTTGATCTTTCCGATGTTTCTTCTGATTAAGAATATAACACAAGCAATAATTACCAATCCCGCTAATACTTCGAACAAATTAATTAAGAGTCTGTAGTAGCCTCTGAATCCAACAAACGAACGGTGCTCACCTGTAAGTCCGTCTACAATGATTTCAATCAATTCGATATTGATAACCACGAAGCCAACGTAGAGTATAAGGTGCATGAGCGCCACAAACGGACGTGAAAACATTTTACCTTGCCCGAAAGCCACGAGTATCATGGTCTTCAGACGTTCGCTTTTGCGATCGGTTGCAGGACCTTTTTGTCCGAGGAATATATTTCCCTTTACAAACTGATATCTTTTGAAGATGAAGTATCCGGCAACAACCAGAAGTAATGCGAATATGATTTGAGAGATCATAAATGATTTCGATTTTTAAATTGAAGAATTACTTACCACTTTTTTCTTGAATCATCTGGTCAATGATTTTTTTCATGTCTTCCAATTCTGATTTAGAAAACTTATCTGCGTCACGTCTTCCGAATAAAGAGAAACCAACATAACTCTTTGGGTGGTTGCGCATATCGTCGAGCAACAAGTCCAGGCTGTGTGTGGCATTCACCAACTCGTGGTGAAGGCTATCGTTGTTCACGAGTTTACCTAGAGAACCTTGACCGCTATTCACCTTCGCCATAACCTCCTCAAAATGTCCCATGGCTTGGTCTACTTTGTAAAGGGTAGTTGTTAGACGAATGCGTGAAAGTGTGTCTGTGAATTGTGTGATGTTTTTTATGGCTTGATCGATTCGCTCGTTGTTTGCCTTGAGGGTATTCGTTAGCGCTTGCGCGTTGCCAATAATTTCAGAAACCCTTCCGGTGTTGTTTGCGATAAGCACGTTCAAGTTAGCTGAAGTGGATTCCAGGTTACTCATGGTTCTTTGCAGCGAGCTGAACAACGAAGGAAGTCCTTCTGCGCCTGAATTGTTCAGTGTGCGTTGAAGGCTTGTGAGAACGCTATCTACTTCTTGGAAAATTTGAGCCGACTTTTGTTTGATGGGGTCGATTTCATTTTTCAAGGTTTCAGCAAAGCCTTTTTCAAGCACTGCAACCAAGGTGTCTTTTGTATTCGCCATAACGGAGCTGTCGCCCAAGACGATTTGAATAGCCTTTCCTCCGAAGAAATCGGAGTCGTAAATTTTCAATTGTGAATCTTTCGGAACGGCAACATCTGCATTATTCAAAACCACTTCAACCACCAATCTTCCTGAACCGTTCGATTCAAGCTCTATGCTCTTTACGATACCAATCTTGAAGCCGTTAATGATTACAGGAGAGGAGACTTCCAATCCGCCGATTTCTTCGTAGATGGCATAATATCTTGTTTGTGTAGAAAAGATATTTACACCTTTTAAAAAACTTACTCCGAAATAGACAAGGGCGAGTATGACAATAACTACTGCTCCTATGACAACTTCGTTGCGTGCTTTTTTACCGCTCATTTCTGAATTTTTTTAAGGGCCTCTTCGTTACTGATTCGAATACCGTTTTCGAAGGCGACAACGAATGCTCCGCTGAATCCAGCAT
>JBJOPP010000181.1:0-3460 GCA_046050685.1 Bacteroidota bacterium | reverse complement strand
TGATTGTTTTCCATGATGATGGAATACTCTAGACGTCCTTCAGTGCCTAATTCTTTGCGAATGATTTTCTTTAGAAGTGTAACGTAATGCTCTTCCAACCATTCGTAGAAAAATTGTGAAGGGACTTGAATCGTTAAAACTTTGTTTTCAAGTTTAACGGGTTTAATCGGTTCGAACCAAGTTTTGAATCCTTGCGGACTTACATTGTCTTTAATGATATTTAAACAATTCTGCCAAACTTGATTGAAATCGTTAGTCATAATACTACTGAATATAAAAAGGGTTAATCGTCTGTTTAGGTGCCGGTAAACAACAAATATGCTTCGCGTTTCTCGGACTACAAAAGAAATGTAAAAAAAGTGAAAAAAAAACTCAATTGGGTATTGACTTATGAAAATTTTTGGTGTATTAATTTAAGCCCGTTGTTGGAAAGATTGTTCAAAGATTTTGAGAATGAAAATCATAGCAACCACATTCAATAATTTCTTTGCAGCTATGATCATTTCAAATCGCGTCTTTCATTCCAAATTTACTGTAAGATATTCAGAAACCGACCGCATGGGCTATCTCTATTACGGTCATTATGCGGCCTATTTCGAAGTCGCTAGGGTAGAGGCCTTGCGTGAATTAGGTATAGTGTACAAAGACCTCGAAGACGAGGGAATTATTCTTCCGGTTAGAACCTTCAACATACACTACAAAGCTCCTGCGCATTACGACGATTTGGTGGAAATTCAAACCCGCATAGCACAGTTCAGTGGAACACGTATTTTATTCACATTCGAATCGTACCGAGGAGATGCACTTTTGAATACCGCAGAGGTGGAATTGGTGTTCGTGGATAAGACAACAGGAAGGCCTTGCAAAGCGCCGCAACACATTGCGGATTTACTCGAAAATTAATTCGCCACTTCCGTTGCGAACGAGATCGTACAATGCAGGAGTTTGTTTCAACACAACATTTCCCGCATCTTCAATGCGAATAAATGCATATGCATTTGCTTTCGCATAAATCGGCTGCAACGAAGAGTTGTTAATGTAAACTTGAGTTGCATTTAGTTCTTCCGCGTGAATAATACCGTAGGCATCTGAATACAATTGAGCAACATTAACGTTTCCGTGCAAATACGAATCGTTTGCACCCGCAGGAGAGCCACAATAAATGGTGTCACAATTCAAGTATAACTCAATCTTTCCGTTCGCATGCTTATTCTCTATCAAAAGTTTAGACGCTTTCAATTCATTCAAAGAAACAATACTTCCTGTGCTGAAATTTTGAATGTTGGTCAATGAATCGAAATACAGCTTTACTGTTATGTCTTGTTCAAACGAACGAAGGAAATTACACGTATTCTTGTTTTCAATTTTTAAAATTCCATTCTCAAGTTGTGCGTCTATTTTCGGAATTAAATTCTGTGGTCCCGTGATTTCAATGCCACAAAAATTCGTGTCAATCAATTCATACTTCAAGTTGCTATTCAATTCAAGTTTGGTGAAGCTTCCTAAATCTCTTGTTTCGGATTGAACTTCTCCCGCCGTTTTAAAGCAATCGGGAGCGTTCTCTTTGTTGCAGGAACAAAGCAGCACCAACGCGCAAAGCACGCTGAATTTAGAGACGGTAGCCAAATCCAATTTCACCATAATCTGCTTTTGCAAAATGTGTTTTTAATCCGAATTGAATGAACCAGTGTTTGTCCTTCGGGGCGTGACGCAAGATCACACGCTGATAAACAGGTGTGGTCTCGGCCCATTTGTCCCAAACGTAAATACCCTGAACAATGCGCAATTGCGTGTTCCCGAAATTTTGACAAAACGTTGGTCCAATTCCCAGTTGAAAAACCGAACGATTGTTCGGTCGAACACCGTCTCTGTTTTCCATTAACGGAATTAAGGAACTGTTGAACATGAGGTCAGCTGTTAATCCGAATGAGTGCTTCACACGCGAACTTCTGCGATCCCATGCAGCACTTAAAAGATGAATGGGATATTTCTTTCCATAAGGCTGCATAACTTCTTTCCATCCTTGCGTGTAGGAAAGACTGTGGTTGTATTTGCTTAAAAAGCGCAACAAAAGAATTTCATGTTCTTCGTCTTTGCGTTTCACCGGAGCAGCTGGTTTAGGTTGAATGCCTAATGTGAGAGCGAGTGTATTGGTTCCCAAGTTTGGCAGCTGAAATGCCCCGTTCGAGAAGTGCGTGACGCGAACGCCCATTTTATATTGAAGTGATTTCGAAGCAAACACCTGTTGTTCAAAACCAAGACTAACAACAGCATTGAAATGAGATCCCAAAACAGGTGCTTGATAGTTTGTCTGTAAATCCCAGATTTTAGTCGAATATCCCAAGCCTACTCCTAAATGAAGGAATTTTTTATCGAGAGTAGGAGAACCGAAAATTCTTCGGTTGAGTGGAAACTGATTCCAAAAGCTTAATGCGAATTGCTTTCCCAATTGGGTGTTGTTCCCAGTGTTGATGAATGTGAAATCGACTCCCTGATAAGGTTTGCCATAGGGCTTTGAATACAGTCGACCCGAAATTCGTTTCACGAAACGAACACTTCCTCCCGTGCTATGTGCCGTTATAAGCGGCTCCATGAGCGAATTGTGAGGAACTACAAATCCGTATTGAACGTTTCCGTGCACTTGCCAACGCTCTTGCGCATGGATCAAAAGACCCAAGCAAACAGCAGACAACGTGAACAGAAGTTTTTTCATTACAAGTTTTCTTTCAAGAAGGTGGTCATCTTACTGAACAAATGCAAGCGTGTGTTTCCGCCGTAAATGCCGTGGTCTTTGTTCGGATAAACAAATAAGTCGAAAGGCTTATTCGCCGCAACCAATGCGCTTACCATGTCCATGGTGTTTTGGAAATGCACGTTATCGTCTGCACTTCCATGCGCCAACAAATAGTTTCCTTTCAATTGCTTCGCGAAGTTGATCGGCGAGTTGTTTTCGTAACCACCTGAATTCTCTTGCGGTGTGCGCAAATATCTTTCAGTATAAACGCTGTCGTAATATTTCCAATTCGTTACCGGAGCAACTGCAATTCCAGTCTTGTAATAATCGGCTCCTTTGGTCATGCACAACGAAGTCATGTATCCGCCATAGCTCCATCCTTGCATACCAATGCGCGCTGCATCAATATAGGACTGCTGTCCTAAATATTTCGCGAAGTCGATAAAGTCTTGCGTTTCATTTCCACCTAAATTCATGTAGGTTGAATGTTTGAAATCTTTGCCACGGAATTGTGTTCCGCGAGGATCGCAGCTAACCACAATGTATCCTTCCTGACAAAGCAATTGATACCACATGTAGTTCTTTCCGCCGTACGAATCCAATACGGTGTTGCTTCCAGGTCCGCCGTAAATGGCAACAAGTACAGGATATTTTTTATTCGGATCGAAGTTGGCAGGCTTCATCATCCAGCAATTCAAATCGACATTCGCTGAATTCTTGAACGAG
>JBJOPP010000180.1:0-4457 GCA_046050685.1 Bacteroidota bacterium | reverse complement strand
CTTGCTGGACACAAATTCCCAAGCGGATACCCTTCAAGAAGAGCCTATGTTGAAATTATTGCAGTTGACGACGCAGGCAATGAGGTTTTCCATTCAGGAAAAATGGATAACCAATATCGTATCGTTGGAGAAGACAATACATGGGAACCTCACTACGACATTATCACAGCCGAAGACCAAGTTCAAATCTATGAAATGGTAATGGGTGATGTAAATGGGAACAGAACGCAAGTGTTGGAGCGCGCTGCAACAATGATCAAAGACAACAGACTTACTCCTCTTGGATTTTCAGTGAATCATGCTTCGTATGACACCACTATGATTGTAGGTGATGCTTTGTATGATCCTAACTTCAATCATTTCCCTAACGGAAATGAAGGCAGCGGAACAGATGAGATTCGCGTGCATATTCCGTTAAACGGATTCTCTGGAAATCTTCACGTTACCGCTCGATTGATGTACCAAACGGTCCCTCCTCGTTACCTCGATGAAATGTTTGCATTCGACAATGAGGCAATAAATTCGTTCCGCAGCATGTACGATGCTGAAGGAGCAGATCCTATTCAGGTGGGTGCGCAAACACTTATGAGCACGATCATTGGTGTTGAAGAAATTCGAATCCCTACTTTCTTGTTGTTCCCAAACCCAACAACTGACGGATGGGTAAACCTTACAGCAAACGGAATCGTAGTTGATGAAATAGCGATCTATTCTTTGGACGGCAAATTTATTGAACGAAGAAAAATAGGTAGCGTTGTTGCACGTATACAACTTCCAGAAACGAAAGGAACCTACTTCGTAGAAATAAATTCTTCTCGTGGAAGAACACTCGAACGCGTTATTCGAAGATGAGTTTGAGCATTCGTCCTGTTACGAATAACGATGCACAAGCATGCTTGAATTTATATTCGAAGTATGTCGTGAACTCTGCAGTTTCCTTTGAGTTAGAAGCACCGTCGTTGGAAGAATTTTCTAAACGAATAGATGCAATTGCTAACCGCTTTCCATACCTCATTGCTGAAGAAAACGGAAGAGTAATTGGTTACGCCTATGCCTCTGCATACCGCGACAGACTCGCCTATCAATGGAATGTGGAAGTTTCAATTTATGTGGAAGACGACAAAAAAAAATCAGGCATCGCATCTAGCCTTTATGCTGAATTGTTTTCGGAACTGAAACGAATTCACATTTGCAAAGCATTCGCTGTTATTGCCCTTCCAAATGAAGCCAGTGTTGGATTTCACCACAAAATGGGATTTGAAAAATTCGCCACCTATCAAAACGTTGGATTCAAATTGAATCAATGGCACGACGTTCTTTGGATGGAAAAAACAATTCAATTTCCTGAGATTCCAACTACTCCGCTGTATTGGAATTACGGCTTGCGTTGAAACAAATAAACGTGTCCGCGCTGTTCTAATAAATTCCAAGTACTATCCACTTGCAACGCTTGAACAAATTCGTTCGTTTGCTCTACACCCAATGGATAAGTAGATTCCGTTGAACTAATGAGAATGTATTCTGCATCTTTTACGAATGGAAGTGTGTAACATTTATCGCGATAAGCCAACTGACCCACGTAAGCTGAATTGGCCATCACCGAGGCATCTGCAGGAATTTTAGCCATTAGAGCCTTCACATCCGACAAATCATAATGCGGCTTGAAGTGCGGTTTCTGCCAGAAAATAAAACGTTCTTTTTCCCACGCTTTAGAACGTTCAACCAATCCGTATACCGTACTTGAAAGTGTAAAAAACAAAAGCACTGCTCCAATTCGATTCGCACTGAATTTCCATTTTGAAACGACCTCAATCAAGGCGATAATAACAACCGGCGCGAACTCGATTGAATATTGATAAACACATCCCCATGTACTCGGCTGATTCGTCAATTCTTTTTGAATAATAATCGGAAGTATCATCACGAAATACCAAGGACGAACAAACAATGCCCAGCCTCCTGCAACAAACAAGACCAGATAAAAAAACACTTTTTCGCTGTTGTAGGTTGGATCTTCAGGTATGTGATTCACGAAAAGCAAGCGAATGAATTCGAGCGGATGCATGACCATGAACTTGATAGCGGCTGTCATGTCTCCGCCCAATACAGGGTATTTCCCAAAATGAACAAAGTCCTTTTCGCCAGCAATGGTAGGCATTACCCACTTCACCATAAACAAGAAATACACAACGCTAAATCCAGCGAAAAGCAGAATGTATTTGCGACTCTCTTTTGACTTGAAATATTTCCAAAACAATCCGAGCGACACAAAAAACAAAAACAACGAAACATTTTCTTTCCCTAAACACATGAACACAAGCAAGGCAAACGCCCTTCCCCATGACTTTCGATTGACCGTTAAAAAGAAAAACGGAAGAGCCATCGCAGAAATAACATTGCTGTGATAGTCATAAGCCAATGCCGCAAGTGTTCCGAAAAACAAATAGAAAATGATCATTCCCCAAATTCGAAAGGGACGAGACTCTTCGTTTTCATTCAATAAAAAATAAACGCCGAAACCACCTGCAATTACTGCGACACTCTGTACCACCAAAAGGGTGTAGGATTTGAAAATCCACGAGAGTGGTGAAAACAACATGAGATACAAATCGAAATGATCTGCCAACAAATTTTTGTTTTCAGGAAGAAAAAGAGAAGTGTCGGCAAATCTGAAATGCGCGTAGTCGTATAGCGCATTTGTATAGAGACCAAGGTCTAGGGCGTACGTCCGAAATAAAATATGATTGGCGAAAGAGACAATTCCAAATAATACAAACGCGAAGATGGCTGTTATCCAAGCCGAAGAATGCGTTCGAAAAGAAGTGATAATGCCTTTCATGAATGCGAACTTAATACTTTCCACATAAATCTATGTAAGCCAATAATTGGAATTTCATACTCCTCTTCCAACTCTTCGAATTGAAGTCTCCGATAAAAATTCAACGCTGCAACGCGAGCATCGCACCACACCACTTCAATTCCCAATGCTTTTAAATATCTTAATCCTTCCTCAACAATTGCATCTCCAAACCCTTGTCCACGATATCCTTCACGAACCGCCATGGCGCGCAAGCGGTATTGATTTTCTTGCAACGCACCTTGTGAAACACCTTTCGAAGAATCTTGCTTCAGCTTATCCGTTTTCTCTTGTTGAAGAGTAACTGTCGCAACCGTTAGTCCGTCTAATTGCACTCCAAAATGAAAAGTTGAAGGAAGTCTATCGGTATCCAAAATGCAATTCTCAAAGGTCTTGTGCGGCCACAACACTTCATTCCGCAATTGCTGAATTTCTTCGGGAAGAAGCATTTGTACCTGAATATTACTCGCCTCCATCTTGATCTACATCTTCGTAATACATGAAATCGTCGAGCATGCGTCTGTCTTTCTTTGTGGGTCTTCCCACTCCAAAATACGGAGTAGCTTTCATCTGCAACTGTATGCGCTCCAACTTTGCTAACTCTTCTGCTTCTGTTACATCTTTTGTAACCGTTGTGACCAGCTTCGCACCCAATCTGCTTTTCGGGAAATCGATAACTTCAAATTGAAAATGAATGGGACCTTTGCGTACACGCACGACATCCTTCAATTTTAATTCTCGCGAAGCTTTTACGAATTCACCGTTCACCCAAACCTTTTCTGCCTTGCATGCAGCGGTAGAGATGGAGCGTGTTTTAAAAACACGAATACACCACAAGTATTTGTCTACGCGCATGAATTAGTCGATTACCAATTTGAAACGTTCCCAAAGTGTTTTTACCGCAGGATTCTTTTCCATCATCTTTTCGAAGCGTGCACGATCCGTTACAATTTCGCGTGCAACAGTGCTACTTTGAGCAATTTCCATATTCAACTTCAAACCTACTATTCCGCGTTTACGCATGAATCCCATTAACGGAGCACGCTCTTCGTTGAAATATTCCATTTGAGTACTTCCTGGAAAAACCAATTGAAGTTCATTCTCTGGATGAACAATTAACTTGGTAACCTTAAGCGCAGAAGCAGCTTGTGAATTGAAATCCATGAGTTCCTCTGCGTAACCCATCCATGCAGACTGAATTTCCTCCTCGGTATAAATACGCTCTGCCTTCTCCTCTACTTCCGGCTCATCGGCCGCTGTTTCAATTTGAATTTGCGGATTGTATCGAATGGAAATATTGTCGGGAGACAATCCAGCAAGTTTGCGCTTTTCAGGATCTAATGTGGTTTTATTCGGAAGCGGTTTCTCGTTGGTGAAACCAATAGCAGGCGAATCACTCTTCTCGATAACGAGTTCGTTGTTCGGTTTACTTTCTGTTGTTTGAGTTGTGGTTGGTGATGCTGATCTAGCTTGAGGAGTTCCGATGAACTTTTCAGCTCCTCGAAACGCTAGGATCTTCACTTTTTTTTTTCACCCTCGCGCAAATTTTGCGGAACGCTGCACAATTTCATGAGCAAAAGTTCAACCAACAAACGCGGGT
>JBJOPP010000179.1:0-3459 GCA_046050685.1 Bacteroidota bacterium | reverse complement strand
AGGCACTTAGCGTTCACTTGAAAGCAAAAGGAATTAGCAAAGTTTTATTGACTGCTCCAGGAAAGGAAGTTCCAAACATCGTTTACGGAATTAACCACCGCGATTTAGACATTGAAAGCGAAACGATTTTCTCAGCAGCGAGCTGTACAACCAATGCAATTTCTCCAATTTTGAAAACCATCTTCGATGAATTCGGAATTGAAAAAGGACACATTGAAACAGTTCACGCATACACCAATGACCAAAACTTATTGGACAACATGCACAAGAAGAGCCGTCGTGGTAGAAGTGCTGCTGTGAATATGGTAATCACTGAAACAGGCGCTGGTAAGGCGGTTACAAAGGTTATTCCTGCATTGGTAGACAAGTTGACTTCAAACGCGGTTCGCGTACCAACTCCGAACGGTTCGTTGGCAATCATTCACGTTTATACCGACAAAGCAACAACCATTGAAGAGGTGAATGCTACTGTTCGTAAGGCTGCTTTGGAAGGTGATTTAGTAAATCAAATTTTCTACAGCATTAGCGAAGAATTGGTTTCTAGCGACATCGTTGGAAACGATTGCTGCAGTGTTTATGACAGCCAAGCAACAATAGTTTCTAAAGATGGAAAAGGCATTGTGCTTTACGTGTGGTACGACAATGAATTCGGTTATACCAAACAAGTAATTCGTTTAGCGAAATACGTTGCGAAAGTTCGTCGCAGCATGTACTATTAATATTTTATGTTGAAGTAAAAAGGGCGACCATCGGTCGCCCTTTTTTGTATCTATTCCTTCGATCGCTTTCGCGATACAAACAGAACTATTCCCACAATAGATCCTAGGAAAATAGGGACTTCCCAAGGTTTGTTCTTTTTATCTGGATTGTCGTTTTGCAAGAACGCTTCATTCGCTTCCATGTCAGAGTTAATGTATGCTTCATCCACTTCGAAATCAGTTGCTTCAATTGGCGTGTTTTCGCCTGGAATCACTTCTCCCTTCAACATAGAATCGTAAGGCTTTTCTTTCATGTAAGAAACGAATTCATTGATGTATTTATCGCTGCGATCATTCGGCTTAATTCCCGCAAGTGCATACAATTCATCCACTTCAACTTTTCTTCTTGAACGTAAAGATTCCAAATACGCTTGAGATTCATCGCAATCGAAAGGCCCGCCAGCAGGGTGAGTCAGAATGTATCGCGCTTGGAAGTTTTCAGTATTCGGAGTAATCTGAAAGGTTAAATCAGCAGGGAATTTCGCATTGCTGTATCTCACATGAAGGCGCGTGAAGAATACTGGGGAAGCAGAATTCCAACCGGCCCACCAAACACCCGCTTCAGCAAAGTCATTGTAAATAGGCGGATTCCCAACACACGGATCGCATTTCATTCCACCCCAACTTGGAGTCACGTTCCATGCGTATTCCAACATAACGGCATTCTTTCCTTCACGAGAATATGCACGAGTGAAAAGGTTTTTGTAAAACTCACCAAAGATGTCTTTCGTGTACAAGGGAATGTTGCGATCGGTTGGAACTTTCACTGTTCTGTAGTTCGTGCATTCAACACGTCCCGCTTTTGTGAAAGCATAAACGATCATGTCTTGCTCGCCAGTGCTGTTGGCCATTCCAAGACGAATAGGCAACATGAATTTCGGATGGTCGAAGTTAATTTGAATCGGACGCAAGTAGTCGAATCCCGTGTTTTTCTGGTTGTCTAAATTCACCTTCACCACAAAGAATTTCATGTTGCTTTTGATGTAAGGCTCAAGCACACTTTCTGCAGTTGCAGGAATTTTATATCCTTCTTGGATCAAATAGTTTTTCAACCCAGTGCTTTCTTTTGCTGAAAGCAACGCGATGTCATATTCGCCAACCGTGTATTCCGCTTCAATGGTCACATTGAATTTTTCTTCAACCATGTCGTACTGCAGGCGCATTCCGGCATTTGTAGAGGTTACTTGCGTACTCCAGTTTGCCTCGTCCAATGGTATGGCTTGATAGCATGGATTCGTGTCGTAATACTCCACCAATCGCGGGGAAGAGTAGGCGTCGAGCGTTTCGAATATTCTTCGGTCAACGACTTTGATGTCACCTTCCTGAAGAACAACCGGAACCGGCACTACCATTGCGAAATCGCGCACGTCGCCCTTGAAGTCGTTCGACATAGTTATGGAAGTGCGCGTTCCGTCGCGAACCAAAATAATTTCGCTCTTGTTGTTGAATAATGTTGCGTCGGCTTTCGCGACGTAAAATCCGCAGAACGAATAAGCGTTCACGCTAGAGAGAAGCACCAACAGTGCTGCTGCCTTAATAAGCAATCTTTGAGTCATGGTTGAATTGTTTTTGTGTTGAATGAATCCAGTTAAATGTTTTGCTAGGGAAAAACTTGTTCAAAAGGGGAGTAAGCGGAGTGAAGCAAACCAATGCCCAAAGCGGCGCGCCGGTTACGAAGTAATAATTCGTTAAATAGAATGAAGTGAAGGCCACAGCCATGGTCCAAACAATTCGAACGAGTCTGTTCGTAGGAATGGTCATAGGATCTGTGATCATGAAAAGTGCAAACAACCAAATGCTTCCCGATGATAATTTGTGAAGAAGCACTTCCCAATTCCAACCGAGGTAAACAATGGTTCGATAGTATTCCAATGTGAAAAGTGTTGCAATGAAAATCAGTCCAGTGTCCATACGCTTCACCCTTGAAAGCACCGCCAATCCTGCAGTTCCGATAACGAAAACAATAACTGTACTATTTCCCCATTGTGCAGGAGAGATCCATGCATTCTTCGTTAAAAGGATAACAGCGATGATTCCAACATTTGCAGGATTGAAAAGATGCTGTCCGCGTATTTTAAAAATGAATTTTTGTCCTATCGCTATCGCCGCTGCTAATGCGTAGAGCAAGGGTTCGTTACTCTTGAAGAGCAATGTTAATCCGAAGGCGGTGATTAATGCACTCTTGATGGAGTGCATAGGAAGTTTTAATAAATAGATTCCAATCAGTTGAATGGAAAGGGCTGTGCCGAATGTGAGAAGAATAGCGGTGAATGAATAGTCCCAGCGAAGGAATACAACGCCTATGCAAACGAAAATAGTTTGAGAAACAATTTGAAAATGCCTGGCGTCGCTTTGAAAGAATCGGAGAAATGATAACAGCATAACTTGAATTTTTTATGCTGTACAGGGAAGTCCCCTAATGGTTCATCAATCGAGATAATCTTTTACAATTTCATCGAGCTTGGCTTTCATTTCACCCGCGCTTATTGAGGTGTAGGAGGTAGGTATCTGAAAATCCTCAGGGTTAGTTTTCTGAAAAATTACCTCGCGTGCACGCACTTGCATGCGTCTTCCGTATTGTTCAATGTCATATCCGAGCAGCGTTCCTTCCACACCTGCATAAGTATTCCACCAGTTGTTTCCGTCTAAATCCAATTTCGTGGTGCTGTATAAATCCACGGAGGGAAGAGAGTCGCGTTTG
>JBJOPP010000178.1:0-2600 GCA_046050685.1 Bacteroidota bacterium | reverse complement strand
TCTAAAACAACCAATTTCGGACGCTTATTCATTTGATTCAATACTGCAATTTGAACAGCAGGAACCAAATTTCCCAACATCACATATTCCGCATCTCTGTAGTTGGCTGGAAGATTCGGTTCGAACGTCGCTAGAACATTTAAGTCAGTCGCTAACGTATCGCGAGAGTTCATGTCCATGTGATACTTACCAGACCAATGGAAAGATTTTTCACCTTCTTTAATTTGAAGTCCGGCCAAATCTACTCCTCTCGATTTCAATTCATTCATGAAAGACTCCGGAAAATCGTCGCCCACAACACTTACCACACCGCACTCGCCATTCAAATATGCCGCAGCCATTGAGATGTATGTTGCAGCGCCACCTATAACTTTTTCGCGCGCCTCGAAAGGTGTTGCAATGCTATCAAACGCTACAGTTCCAACAGTAATTAACTTCATGATTCAATTTTATTATTTCAAAAAAAAAACCGCTCAAAAATACATTTGAGCGGTTGTTCAATATGGTGAACGCTATTATAAGCGAACGATTCCTTTGTGACGACGTTCGTCAGAAACAGTCAATTTTTTACGCCCTTTTCTTCTACGTGATGAAAGAACCAAACGGCCTTTAGCTGTAGACATGCGTTTGCGGAAACCGTGTTTGTTTCTGCGTTTTGTATTCGATGGTTGATAAGTACGTTTCATAATTTCTTGTTGTTAAATTTCCAACGGGCGACAAATATACAAATAATTTTTAGTTCTCCAACTTTTTTACAACAATTGATAGTTCATTAAGTTGATCGTCGCTAATTGTTGAAGGCGCATCAATCATAACATCACGTCCACTGTTGTTCTTTGGGAAGGCAATGAAGTCACGAATTCCTTCGCTACCGCCAAACAACGAGCACAGACGATCGAATCCGAAAGCCAAACCTCCGTGCGGTGGAGCTCCGTATTCAAAGGCATTCAATAAGAATCCAAATTGTGCCTGAGCCTCTTCTTTTGTGAATCCGAGCAAGTCGAACATGCGTGCTTGGACATTTCTGTCGTGAATACGAATAGAACCTCCGCCAATTTCAACACCATTCAAAACAAAATCGTAGGCATTTGCATTTACTGAACCTGGATCAGTGTCTAACAAATGAATTTGATCTGGTTTTGGTGAGGTAAACGGATGGTGCATCGCGAAATATCTTCCTTCCTCTTCGTTGAATTCCAACAACGGGAAATCCATTACCCACAGGGGTGCGAATACTTCCGGATTGCGTAATCCCAATCTTCCACCCATTAACAAGCGTAATTCATTCAATTGCTTTCGGGTTGAATTCAATTCACCAGACAATACCAATATCAAATCACCTGGTTTCGTTTCGCAACGCGCTCCCCATGCAGCTAACGCTTCGCCATCGAAGAACTTATCTACCGACGACTTGAAGCTTCCATCTTCGTTACAACGAACGTAGATTAATCCTTTCGCTCCAATTTGCGGACGCTTCATCCATTCAGTAAGTTCGTCTAATTGTGCACGCGTGTAACTCGCACAACCTGGAACGTTAATGGCCAAAACTGTTTGAGCACTATCGAATACCCCAAAACCTTTTCCTTGTCCAAGATCTGTTAGATCCTTGAACGTCATTCCAAAACGAATATCAGGCTTATCACTACCGTACAAACGCATAGCCTCTGAATACAGCATGCGCGGAACTTCAGGAATATCCACGTTCTTGACCGCCTTGAATAAATGACGAATCAATCCTTCGAACGTGTTCAAAATGTCTTCTTGCTCTACAAACGCCATTTCACAGTCGATCTGAGTGAACTCTGGTTGACGATCAGCACGCAAATCTTCATCGCGGAAACAACGTACAATCTGATAATAACGATCGTAACCACTTACCATCAAGAGTTGCTTAAACGTCTGAGGCGACTGTGGCAATGCGTAAAACTGTCCAGGATTCATGCGGCTTGGAACTACGAAGTCACGCGCACCTTCCGGAGTAGACTTAATCAAATACGGCGTTTCAATTTCTAAAAACTCCAGACTATCTAAATACTTGCGTGTTTCAATACCCAGTTTGTGACGAAGCATTAAATTTTGCTTCAACGGATTTCTTCTTAAGTCCAAGAAGCGCCACTGCATGCGCAAATCGTCACCACCGTCGCTATCATCTTCAATGGTGAAAGGTGGAGTTAACGAGGCATTCAACACTTTGCAGCCAGTAGCTTCTATTTCAATTTCACCCGTAGTCATGTTCGCGTTTTTCGAATAACGCTCTACCACTTTTCCTTCCACTTGAACCACAAATTCTCTTCCCCACTTGCGTGCTTCTTCACACAAGGCAGCATTGGTATCCATGTTGAAAGCCAACTGTGTAAGTCCGTAACGATCGCGTAAATCAACGAAAGTCATTCCACCCAAATCACGCGAGCGCTGAACCCAACCTGCCAAAACAACTTCCTTTCCTACGTCTGAAATTCTTAATTCACCACAGGTTGCCGAACGATACATAACATTTATTTTTTGCAAAGATACTAATTTGAAAAGGTCTCAATAACCCATTTGTTGAAGGCTTTCGGGTTCTGCATGTTTATGATGTGACCTGCTTTGGGATAAACAAA
>JBJOPP010000177.1:0-8906 GCA_046050685.1 Bacteroidota bacterium | reverse complement strand
TCTTTTGAGCCGTTGCTCCAACAACTGCAAGGGTCAATACAGCTAATAATAAACGTTTCATAATCATTTTACTTTTCGTTAGGGTATTCTTTTATGGTATCAATAAAGCATTTTAGGTTATCGGGAGAAATATCGGGATAAACTCCGTGGCCTAAGTTAGCAATATGTTTTTGAGTTCCAAACTTTTGGAGCATTTCTCTTGTGGCTTTTTTAATACTTGCGAAGTCTCCATAGAGCACCGAAGGGTCTAAGTTTCCTTGCACTGTTTTCGCTCCTGCCCATTTCCGTGCCAATTCTGGTTGAACCGTCCAATCGAGTCCAATGGTCTCGCACGGAGAGTTCGCAAAATCTTCAATGGCATACCAAGCTCCCTTTGCGAAAACGGTTCTTGGAACTTCAGGTATAGCGGCTAAAATTCTATTGATATATGGAAGTGAAAACTCGCGATATGAATCGGGTCCTAAAACCCCCGCCCATGAATCGAACAACTGAATCAAATCTGCTCCCGATGCAATTTGCATCTTCAAATATGAAATGGTCGCGTCTGAAATCGCTGAAAGTAACGCATGCGCCAATTCCGGATTTTCACGCATCATTCTTCTTGCCTTTGCAAACTCCTTGCTCCCCTGCCCTTCAATCATGTAACAAAACAACGTGAAAGGAGCGCCTGCAAATCCAATCAAAGGAACGCGTCCATTCAATTCTTGCTTGGTCAACTTCAACGCTTCTGCAACATAATTCAACTTACCTTCAATTTCTGTGGTTGAAAGTCGGGCTAAATCTTCCTTCGTTTTTATGGTGTTCGGAAAGCGTGGCCCCTTCCCTTCATCCATCTCATATGGCAACCCCATGGCTTCTGGAATAACCAAGATGTCTGAAAATATAATGGCTGCGTCTACTCCTAAAATATCTACCGGCTGAAGCGTTACCTCACAGGCCAATTCTGGCGTACGAACCAACGTGATGAACGAACCCGCTCTTGCACGTGTGGCTCTGTATTCTGGAAGGACTCTTCCTGCTTGACGCATAACCCAAACAGGGGTGCGCTCGACTTGCTCGCCTTTGGCGGCACGAAGCAATAAATTGTTCTGCAAATTCATGTGGTGCAAAAATACATCAGACATGCGCTACCTTCGTTTTTATGTTGAAGTCAATTTCAATTTACCCCATTAAATCGTTGAACGGTGTCGAGCAGTCGCGCGTGGAAATCCTTCCGCATGGAATGGCATTCGATCGCAATTGGATGCTTGTCGATGCCGAAAACAAATTCGTCACGCGCCGCGAAAGACCTGAACTTTCGCTCGTGAAGACGACCTTTATTGGGGAGAAATTCCAATTTTCCTTCAACACAAAAACACTAGACCTTCCCATTCAATCAAACGAATTTCATTCGGAAAAAATTGAATCGAAGGTTTGGGATTCGGAAGTTTTCGGATTTGATGAGGGTGAAAATGCAAGTGCATTTTTTTCTGATTTCTTGAAGGAAAAGGTTCGTCTGATTCAAATGCCTCTTCAACCAAAACGAATGGAAACAGCTCCACTAACTGGAGAGCAAACGCCGAGTTCATTCGCCGATAGTTTCCCTATTTTAATTGTCGGAACCGCTTCGCTCGACGCGCTGAATGCGCAATTGAAAGAACCCATTGACGCGCGATACTTCCGTCCGAATTTGGTTTTCCAAACCGAACGTTCATTCGAGGAAGATGAATGGAAGGAAATTCAAATCGGAAACACCCTCCTTCGCAAAGCCAAGCCCTGCGGAAGATGCCGAATGATTAACGTCAATCCAGACACTGGAGAATACCGCACCGATGTTATGCGAGAACTCGCAAAATTGCGCACGGTGAAGAACAAAGTTATTCTTGGCGACTTGTATTACCCTGTTCAAACAGGGACAATTGACCTTCATTCTGAAGTGAAAGTTTTCACTACCTTCAACCCATAATAAACCCACTATGATTCAGGCTCTTTTCAAAATGTCAAGACCGAACAATCTTTTAATGATTGTCTTCGCCATGTTCGCCTTTCGTTTTGGATATGCCCATACCATTGCACCCTCGGATTTCAGTCAGTGGATGCAGTTCCTGGGCATGATTCTTACGATAGTACTTCTAACCGCAGGTGGCAATTTCATTAACGATTATTTCGATGTTCGCGTGGATCGCATTAACAAACCCGATGCGGTTTATGTTGAAACAAAGGTGAAGCGCAGAGTGGTTATTCTGGCGCACATTGTTACAACAGCCTTGGGTATTCTTATTTCGTTTTTTGTTGGAAAAAGCATGCACTCTTATCTGCCGTTTGTTGTGGCGATTGGAGTTTCAATAGCACTTGGATTGTATACACCGTTTTTCAAGAAACGCGTTTTATCTGGAAATTTATTGGTTTCGCTGTGTATTGGCGTAATTCCTATTTGGAGTGTATGGCCGCAGCTTTCTAATTTGCATATTGCCTTTTGGACAACGGTTTTCGCGGGCTTTGCGTTTACTGTAAATTTCACGAGAGAAATTGTGAAAGACATTGAAGATGCTGAAGGGGACGGTGCAGAGAACTACAAGACGTTGCCTGTGGTTATGGGAACTCAAACCGCTAGAATCTATGCCCTACTCTTTTTGTTCGCATCATTAATTATTGGCGGAGTTGCACTGTTTATTGCCGCTACACAGCACCATTCATTAGGAACTCTTTATTTAATTGGAATGGGCATGTGCCTTCCGCTCGTTATTTCTTTGTTCGCTGTTTTCTTGGCAAATTCAAAGGAAGGATTTCACAAAGCCAGTTTGATCTTGAAAATTGCAATGGCTGTTGGAATTTCTTGCGGGTTTGTGTTGAGGTTTGTTTAGGCCTCTTGTTTGTTCTTCGGAATTAAAAACATCAATCCGAATCCAATAACGAAGAATACAATCAATGCCAAAATGCTATAACGCATGCTGAACTTCCCTTCAATGAAACCGAAAGAAACAAGTCCGATAATCAAACCTACTTTTTCAGTCACGTCGTAAAAACTGAAGAAAGATGCCGTGTCCTTTGTTCCCGGAATTAATTTCGAGTAGGTGCTTCGTGCGAGTGATTGTGTTCCACCCATTATAAATCCAATGAGTCCTGCTACAATGTAGAACATATTCACTTGTCCTTCTTGCACAAAGAAAAATGCGAAGAAGCAAATGAACATCCACAAAGCAAGTGCTATTTTCAACACTGAAAAATTTCCAATTCTATCCGACAACTTCGAGAAAAGATAAGCTCCGGGAATGGCAATGATCTGAACTAAGATAATTGCTACAATAAGGTTTAGTGTTTCCAATTTCACTTCCTTCTTTCCGAAGTAGGTGGCCATTTGCATAATGGTTTGAATTCCCATGCTGAATGTAAAAAAAGCTAATAAATAAGCCTTCAACTGAGGTAAGTTTTTCAGTTGCTTTAATACGCCTCCTAACTCCGAAAACCCCTTCGTGAATACATTGGTCTTTTCTGCATGAACACGCTCGCTTTCTTTCAAACGCGAAAATGTTATCTGCGCAAATCCCATCCACCAAATTCCAACAGCAATAAACGAATAACGCATCATCATCACTTTCTCAGGCCCACTTTTAGCCACAACCATCACTGCAATTAAGGCACATATAAGTAAAATCATACTTCCTAAGTAGCCCAATGAAAATCCTTTCGCGCTCAATTTATCCTGCTCATCCTCAGTGGCAACAATTGGTAAAAAGCTGTTACTAAATGCGTAGCTTCCCCAAAATCCAATACAAGCAAGAATGACACTTAAAATGCTCAACTCCATGTTTGCGGGATCGAAAAAATACAGGCTCATACAAGATAGAGACCCTAGGTAACAAAAGAACTTCAGGAAGAATTTCTTCTTTCCGTAATAATCTGCAACACCCGATAAAATGGGAAGAATAAGACAAACGATTGTCAAACCAAATGCCGTTGCATAACTAATCAACTCGGTATTTTCAAGCGTTGTTCCGAACACATTCACCTTGGAAGAAGTAACAACTCCTTCCGCATTTTTAACGGAGGTCATTACGTCATAGAAAATGGGAAAAATGGTTGACCCAATTACCAAATTGTACACGGAATTCGCCCAATCGTACATGGCCCATCCGTTCTGGATTTTCTTGCGAGAGAGAGTAGTTTCTGTCATTTTACTTTTCAATTTTCAACCAAAATGATCCGCCATGTTTTTCCACTACGTGTGGAATGGCATTCCAAATGGGTTCTATGATTTGACTTAATTCTTTGTTTTCGGAAAGATAATAATTTGGAATCATTGGCGCATACTTCTCGCTGTTCGCCAAAAGGAATGCTGCCAACATGTATTGCTCTGAATAAAAACGATCGCACATGAACTGCGGATAATCGAAAGGCAAATAGACATCATGTATCTGAACAATAACGCCCTTCTTCAATCGCGGCAGCACTTCCAAAAAGAAAACCGTAGCATCTGAATTCGGGAATACGCGGTGTGAATTGTCTACAAACAAAATATCATTCTCTTCCAGGTCTTCCAAAAAATCGAAATTAGAATCTTCAAACGGAGAACGAATAATGGTATTCGCCAAGGCATCTATTTCAGCGCGAGGCATTGGATCTATCGAAATAATTTCAGTCTTTAGTCCTTGTTCGGTTATGGCTTTATGCGCCACCTTGGTTGAATTTCCCGATCCAATTTCAACATAACGTTTCGGTTTTGCTTCGGCAATGGCTGTGTACAACATTACCATGTCCAAACCCGGTAAAAACAAATTGTTCCAAAACGGTTCTTGCGCCGATGGCTTTTCGGTGTTGTTTTTTATAGATTGAAAATGATGCGTGTACTTCAACGCTGCGTGCAGCCACTTCTCATACTCTTCCTTTCTATTTTCAATAATGGAAAGCAATTGTGGATGTGCCTCTTGCCCATGCCCATAGCGCGGTTCAAAAGAAACAGGATACTCCAGAATTAATTTCTGAAATTTCGGATGAGCTAATTTGAATAATCTTTTAATCATGTTCGCGATTCAATCTTCGGTCTAAAAAGTCAATAGCGAATGTACTACCTTTGCGGCAAAGACCGAAGAGGATTCATCGCTGGTTGAAAAACTAGAGGAAAGTCCGGGCTGCGCAGAGCGCCGCACCCTGTGAAAAGCGGGGGACGTTAAACGCAAGTTTAATGGACAGACAGTGCTGCAGAAATTAAACCGCCACTAGCAATAGTGGTAAGGGTGAAAAGGAGGTGTAAGAGACCACCGTCGTTCTTGGTAACAAGGCGAGCTAGGAAAACCTTGCGGGCTGTAAGATCAAATAAACCGAGGCCGTTGGATTCGTTCCAACTGAAGAGTTGCTCGCTCAATCTCGGAGGGTAGATCGCATAGATAAATGATGAAACATGTGGCAACACATGAACAGAACCCGGCTTACGCTCACGGTCTTTTACTTTTTTTCTTGAAGTTGAATGCGCTCCTCGGGCGTATTCGCATTCACCAAAAATTTAGAATCTTGAATCGGAAGTATCTCAACTGTGCGGTTGAAAAGCATTTTGCGCGGACAACTCTTTCCATTCACCCAAACTTTCATTAACGCTGAAAAAGACTTCGGTTCGTAGATGGAACACAACGGCTCTGGACCTCCGTCTAATGGCGATTCGTAGCAAGTTGCAAATGCTTTCGCATTTCTATTCTTCACCAAAAATTCAAGTTGTTCTATTTGAAGATTCGGAAGATCACACGCCACGACTAAAAATGCAGTTCGAGGAAACGTCCGCATAGCCGAAGCAATTCCTCCAAGTGGACCTGCTCCTTGAAGTTGATCCGCGATAAATGAACGATTCAAAAAAGAATAGTTTTCTTTTTGTTCTTCACGAACGGAAAGAAAAACTTCCAACCCTATTTCTTCCAACAAGGAAACCAAATGTTCCGCCTGAGTTTTTTCATGGTATTGAATAAGTCCCTTCTCTTCGCCCATACGACTGCTCTTCCCTCCCAATAAAACCAATGCTTTTAAAGGTGCGGATTTAAAATAAGTTGAAACAAATTCCAGCACATCTTCCTTCAAACTAAAAATTTTTGTTTCGGGTTGAAGGAAAGGTTGAGCAAACGCAGGAACCTCCGTCATTCCATTCGGAAGGACAACAGCCAGCACATTGGTTATTTCTGCGCTTCGCTTGATGAGACTCTTTTCTTTTTCAAGATTCACAAAAATAACTTGATTGGAAGCCGCATGGTGATTGCCATTCACTAAAGCTCCGTCGAACTCTTGCAAAACCGTTTGATCGAGCCCTGTTTCTTCTTGAAGAACAAAGTGATTTTCGTGTGTGGTTATTCCGAATGAGGAATTTGAATTTCCTTCTGCGTGAGAGGCATCGACATAAGCCAATCGCTGATTGATTTCAGCCTGAAAATAATTTACCCAGCTTCTAATTTCTTCGCAGGTGGTGCCGTAAAGCGCCAATTCTCGCGAATGCCAATTTGATTTGGATTGAAGGTTCATTTGGTTGCGATGTATGTCGATTTACCTCCAGACTTCTCCAACAACCTCACCGCTCCTATTTCCATCTCGAAGCTCATGGCCTTGCACATGTCATAAATGGTTAGTGCCGCTACTGAAGCACCTGTAAGCGCTTCCATTTCCACACCCGTTTTCCCGAATGTCTTCACCGAACAAACGACGCGAGCACCACTCACTGTTTTTTCAATTTGAACATCAATGCCTGTAATGGGAAGAGGATGGCACAACGGGATTAAACTCGATGTCTGCTTCACCCCTTGAATTCCGGCGATTCGTGCGGTTTGAAACACAGGACCTTTCGGTGATTGGTATTCGTTGTTTTGAAATAAGACGTTCAAATTTTCAGGAAAAACAATTTCGGCTTGGGCCGTTGCTTTGCGCAGCGTATCGGCCTTTTCGGAAACATCGACCATAGCGGCGTTTCCCTTTTCATTCACATGTGACAAGTTTTCCATCGATTCAAATTTAGAACAGGAATGCGATAATTAATCTTTTTAGCTTTCAAGACAACCTTTTCGCGATGAAAAGGGTTTTATATTCGTTCAGACTTAAGAATGCTAAAAAACAAATTCAATATCTCCCCAATTAAGACCTACGCGTTTTTGCTTTGTCTTTTGGCATTGAGCATTTCAGTCTCTGTTTCGGCTTCGCACTTAATTGGTGGCGAAATTTATTACACGCACACTTCAGGTAATAATTACACGGTTACCCTGAAAATTTTCCGCGATTGTGGTCCTGCGAATGTTAACGGGACAGACTTCGACAATGCAGTTTCCATTGGGATTTTCACCAGTGACAATTTGCTGTATACCGAACTTTCTATAAATTTAATCAGCACAAACGTCACCAACATTCCCGTTACACTGAACAATCCGTGCTTCGTTCTTCCTCCAGATATCTGCGTTGAACAAGCCATATACACGGGCTCTGTAAACCTTCCACCAACACCAGGCGGATATAACATTGTTCACCAACGTTGTTGTTTTCAGCCGAGTATTGACAATTTAACTTCACCTCAATCGCAAGGTGTTTCCTATGTAGCACACGTGCCCGGTTCAGACGAACTTCCTGTCGGCTTCAACTCGAGTCCGCATTTTACAAACTTCCCTCCTCCTGCATTGTGCAAAGACGCCTCCTTCTCTTTTGATCATTCTGCTGTTGACCCCGATGGAGACGTGATTGTTTACTCGTTTTGTGCACCGTATTTATTCGCAGATAATTTCGCACCAATGCCCACGCCGCCGAACAATCCGCCGTATCCCAACTTGACCTACGGACCTGGTTTTTCGCCAACTTATCCGATTACCAGCAATCCCGTAATGGGCATCAATCCAACAACGGGACTCATTAGCGGAACTGCAACGCAAGTTGGGCAATACACCATAACGGTTTGCGCGGAAGAATACCGAAACGGAGTGTACATTTCAACAACAAGAAGAACCTTTCAATTCAATGTCACACTCTGCGATCAATCCATTATCGCAAGCGTTCCCGAGCAGACTTCCATTTGCAATGGTCTTGAAATCAGCCTAACCAATCAGAGTGTCAATTCCTCTTTTTGGTCGTGGGATTTCGGAGTTCCGTTCGAAAACACAGACGTGAGCTCTGAACAAAATCCGACCTTCACCTATCCAAGTGCAGGAACCTACACCATTACACTAATCGCCAATCCGGGTTGGTCGTGTTCAGATACCGCAACTGTTGAATACACTGTTTTTCCAGACATTGACCCCATCATTACTGTTGAAGATTATGCGTGTGTAAATCTACTCGACACTTACGACTTCTTGGGATCTGCAACATTCGTCGCCAACAACGGGACTCTCCTCTGGAATTTCGGATCAAACTCAATTCCTTCTTCTTCCAATGTGGTTCATCCGCAAGGAATTATTTTCGATTCGAACGAGGCTATTCACACTGTAACACTCACCGCCACTGCCAGCAACGGATGTTCTGCCGACACCACCATTACCATTGTGAATCCCCCTGATCCCGTGGCCATCATTCCGAATCAATCTACTTTTTGCGACGGACTCACCTACACTTTTTCAAACGACTCTCAAAACGCTACGGAGTATTGGTGGGAATTCAACACCGTTTTCAACGGCGATTATTCGGACGATTTCGAACCAGAATTTTCATTTCCTGATACTGGAAGCTATACCATTCAACTGATTGCTAATGCGCCTTTCACTTGTCCAGATACAACAACAAATTCCATTGAGATTCAAGGAAATCTGATTCCTTCTTTCCCAGCGCAAAACACGCAATGCCTTTCCACCAACAGCTTCGACTTTCAAGCACTTGGGGCAAACACCAACTTCGCGACGTATCTGTGGGATTTCGGAAGTCCAGAAATTCCAAATTCAACGTTGGCCAATCCACAGAATATTTCCTATTTACAGGAAGGA
>JBJOPP010000176.1:0-7044 GCA_046050685.1 Bacteroidota bacterium | reverse complement strand
AAGCTTTATGATTTCATTAAGAAAACGAATAAGAATGTTGTGGTGTTGGACATGACAACCGACGAAAAAACAGGAACGGCGCTAACAACAGCCTTAACCGGACTGAATGTTAGTTTCGTTGGTGGAGAAACCAATGCGAGTGACACTCGTCTAGAGTCAGGAGCTAAGGGCGTAGGAACGCGAAACATAATGCTCGATTATTACAATTTAGATAATCTGAAGTGGATAGCCACATACAGAAAAGAATACCAGTCGGAACCCGATGAATTCTCTGCCATTATGCACGACATTGTTTTGTATTACGGCACCGGTCTTATGCAATTCGGAACGGACGTAGGACAACATTTAAATGAAATTGATAACACGGGTCTTATTGCACTTGGTTTTGAATTTTTCAAAGCAGGTCCAGAATCTGGATATGAAAATGCCTACGTGAATGTGGTTCAAAAAATGAATGGAAGATGGGGATTGAAGAACAACTCGAAATAAAGTTAACACCGTTTCAAGAAAAGGTCGTTGCTGATTTATTGGAAATTCAAGACAGCATTTGTGCTGCTTTAGAAACCTTTGATGGTTCTGATTTTCGTGAGGACATATGGAAGCATACAGGAGGGGGCGGAGGAAGGACGCGTGTGCTCAACGGTTCGTTGATTGAAAAAGGAGGAGTGAATTTCTCTGCGGTTACAGGCCTTGTTCCTCCGATGATGAAAGATCGTATGCATCCCGATGCGAAGACTTTTTTCGCAACTGGAGTATCCCTGGTTATTCATCCGTTTTCCCCCAAAGTTCCAATCGTGCACATGAATGTTCGCTACTTCGAGAGCGATGCGGGTGATCGTTGGATTGGTGGCGGAATTGATTTAACTCCGATTTACATTGATCAAGAGCAAAGCAATTTTTTTCATAATGAATTGAAAAAAGTATGTGAAGCTCACAACATGAACCACTCAGAATTTAAAGAGTGGGCCGATAAGTATTTTTATATCCCTCACCGTAAAGAAACCCGCGGTGTTGGAGGAATATTTTACGATTACCAAATGCCTTCTGAAGAGAAATCGATGGAAGCCCTTTGGGAGTTTAACAATGCCGTAGGCCACACCTTCAATAAGGCTTATTTACCCATGGTGGAAGCCAATATGAACCTAGAGTTTACTGAACAGGAGAAGCAATGGCAATTGGTTCGCAGAGGACGTTATGTTGAATTTAATCTCGTTTGCGACAAGGGAACGCTCTTCGGACTTCAAACTGGAGGACGAACAGAAAGTATTCTCATGAGCCTTCCGAAATTCGCCTCTTGGGAATACGACTTTCAAGTCGCCCCCAACTCCCCAGAAGAACAAACGTTAAAGATTCTGCGCTCTTCCATCGCGTAGCGTCATCCGCGCAGCGGTCATCAATCGGAGATTGTCATCACAACGTGTTGTGTAAATCGCCTACAGGCGATTATCCACCATCTTCACGCCAGGGAATCCTCCTTGATTGAACTTGAAGTCACCTTCGTTAATGGCAGGATTCGCTTTGAAGTTTTTAATCTTATAGGTAACGTTCGCGTTTTCGCGAGTCATTACATTCACCTTGGTCAATTCCATTTTCGCTTTGTCTACGAAGAGTGTAACGGTGTGGAATGATTTTGATTTTGGATTTAAAGGGTACAATGCAATTTCATAACAAGCAACACCGTCAACGGTTGCGTTGGTGTTTTTCATTTCATGCTTGAAGTCTTTGTTCCATATGGTATACATCTCAGAAGGATCAAATCCTCCGTCTTTCACATCGGCAAGATTGTCGATAGAACAAGAGTTCGATTTTTTGTTGTAGGTCCAAACAGTAGCTCCGTCGCAGTATACAGAATAGTCTGGAAGAGCAAGTTGGTATTTTTTTCCTTTTACCTTAACTGTTCCGTTTTGCTTGGTAACTTTTCCAGTTTTCGGATTGCTTAATTCTGAACTGAAGTCAGAAGAGGTGGTTGCCCACGATTTAGCTTTGGTAGAAAGCTTGTCTAATATTTCTTTAGAGGTTTGTGCCTGAAGAGAGAACGTTGCAAGAAGAGCGAACGCTAAGAATAGATTTTTCATTTTGTTTTTTTATTAATCACGCAGGTTTTTCAAGAACTGTTCCAAAGCTATCTCATCGGGTATTAAAACTTTCCGAGCCTTGCTTCCTTCAAAGGGGCCAATAAGTCCTGCAGCTTCCAATTGGTCTATCAATCGGCCTGCTCTGTTATAACCCAATTTCAGTTTGCGTTGAAGAAGAGAGGCTGATCCTTGTTGACTTAACACAATGACCTTCGCTGCTTCTTCGAACAATGAATCACGTTCCGAGTTGTCAAAATTACCAATTTCCATTGAATTTTCATCAGCAACTTCAGGAAGATGGAAAGCGTGAGCGTAACCTTGCTGACTTCCAATGAATTCAGTTATGGCCTGAACCTCTGGTGTATCAACGAATCCACACTGAAGACGTATGAGTTCATTACCCGTGCTTAAAAGCAAGTCACCTCGTCCAATCAATTGGTCTGCGCCTCCAGCATCGAGAATGGTACGCGAGTCAATTTTCGATGTTACGCGGAAAGCGATACGGGCAGGGAAGTTAGCCTTAATGGTTCCAGTGATAATGTTTACCGAAGGACGCTGTGTGGCGATGATCAAGTGAATTCCGATTGCGCGCGCCAACTGTGCAAGACGAGCAATTGGTGTTTCCACCTCGCGACCAGCAGTCATAATCAAATCGGCGAACTCGTCTACAACCAACACAATGTATGGAAGGAAGCGGTGTCCGTTATTCGGATTTAATTTTCTTGATATGAATTTCGCGTTGTATTCCTTTATGGTACGACACTCGGCTGTTTTAAGAAGCTCGTAACGCTCGTCCATTTCAACACACAATGAGTTCAAGGTTTTAACAGCCTTGCTTGTATCTGTGATAATCGCTTCTGCTTCATCAGGAAGCTTCGCCAAGAAATGTCTTTCAATTTTATTGAAAAGCGTAAGCTCAACTTTCTTCGGGTCTACAAGTACAAACTTTACTTGCGAAGGATGCTTGCGATACAGCAAGGAAACCAAGATGGCGTTCAATCCAACGGACTTACCCTGTCCTGTTGCACCGGCCATCAGTAAGTGAGGCATCTTGGTTAAGTCAGTAACGAAGATGTCGTTCGAAATGGTTTTTCCCAAGACCAATGGAAGTTCCATGTCGGCATTTTGAAACTTGTCACTAGCAATCAACGAACGCATGGAAACCACGTCGGGTCTGCTGTTCGGAACCTCAATACCTATCGTTCCTTTTCCAGGAATTGGAGCAATGATACGAATGCCCAATGCAGCAAGTGAAAGCGCAATGTCGTCTTCTAAACTTTTGATTTTGGAAATACGAACTCCTGGTGCGGGGACAATTTCATACAAGGTAACCGTTGGTCCTATGGTCGCTTTAATCTTGGCGATCTCAATCTTGTAGTGATTGAGTGTTTCAATAATTCTGTTCTTGTTTTCCTCCAATTCTTCCTTCGAAATTTGAGGACCATTGCCTCCGTAGTTCTGAAGTAAATCAATGGAAGGAAGCTGATAGCGGGAAAGGTCAAGCTTTGGGTCGTATTCACCGAATTCAGTGCTTTCAATTTCATCAGAACTCAATTCTTCCGCTTGAACTACGGGTGCAATTTCAATTCCCAAATCGCCCAAATCGTCGTCTTCGTATACGGTTGAATTTCCTGAAGAAACAGGACTCAATTCAAATTCGTCTGTCGTTTTTTTTTCTTCTTCCTCTTCAGGAATTAAATCGAACGTTGTTTGAGGTTCAAGTGGATTGTCAAAGTCGAATGAAGTGGTCGATGGAGCAGGAGTTTCTTCTTCCTGAATAAATTCATAAACTTCTGGTTCAGGCTCAGGCTCTGGAGTGTAGGATGGAATCGCCTCGGCTTTTACTTCGACCGTTGTTTCTTCTTTGTTAACGACAGGCTGAAAGGGAAGCCCTTCTTCTTCGGGTTCTTCTTCAATAATTCGAGGTTTGTCGGCCTTTGGTTTCGATCTGAATAGCACTCCGAGTCGAGCAATGAAGGTGTCTACATGGTGATTGAAATTCACAATGAAAAAGACGAGGATAACGAATAAAATTCCAAGTAATGTGCCCATCCATCCCAAATGCGAAACGCAGAAATGGGTTGCAACAACGCCATAACCGCCAACGAATAATCCGTTGATTAAAATTTCAATATGATCGAACGGAACAGGGTTGGTGCGGTGTGTGAAGAATCCAATGGCAAGCGGCAAAAACAGCATAACACCAATGCTTACGCGTAATGTTTTAAGGAATGGAAGAAGGTGCTTTCCAGTGAGCATGCGCATGCCCAAAAGGAAGGTTAGAAAAGGAATGCACAACGCTGCAATTCCAGCGAAATGGAACATGAGCGAATGTGCCCAGCGTGCTCCTAATCCGCCCATCCAGTTGTGATAGGCCTCGTTCAATTTTCCGCTGCCAATGATCAATTGTTGGTCGTGTGCCCCTGAAAACAAATAGGAAACACAAGCAAGCGCAGTGAATGCTGAAAACAAGAGAATCGCAAGTCCTGTTATACGCATGGACCGCACATCGCGATTCAAATGTTCGTTTCTATCTTCAAATTCGGCGGAAGTATCGACCTCGCCTTTTCTTTTTTTAGCCAAAATGTACAGATGTATGGATGTGTGAAATTATTCCGTAGAACAACAGAAAAAGCAGGGGTTGTAGTGTCTTATTAACATAGATTTGTGGCTATTCGATAGCGAATGATTTAGAATAGTCGAAAAAAATGAATAGCAATGTTGCAATTCTCAATATTCTACGTATATTTGCCGTCCAATTTCTGCAACAATGGCTAAGAAAGGTAATAGAATACAAGTTATAATGGAGTGCACAGAACACAAAGAGTCTGGCAAACCCGGCACAAGCCGTTACATCACTACTAAGAACAGGAAGAACACTCCTGAGCGCTTAGAGAAGAAAAAATTCAACCCGATTTTGAAGAGAATGACGGTTCATAAAGAAATCAAATAAGCTTAAGTCATGGCAAAGAAAGTAGTTGCGACCCTGCAAACTGGTGGTGGTAAGAACCACACCAAGGTTATTAAGATGGTGAAGTCTGCTAAGACAGGCTCATATTCCTTCAAAGAGGAAATTGTACACAACGATAAAATCGGCGAGTGGTTTGCTAAAGGCTAATCGCTGTTAGAAATACGTTAAAAGGCTTTTCCTTTGGAAAGGCCTTTTTTTTATTTTAGACCTATACTATGAGTTTCTTTAAACGCCTCTTTTCGAAAGAAAAAAAAGACAAGTTAGATCTTGGTCTTGAAAGAACCCGCGAAGGTTTTTTCGGAAAGCTTGCCCGTATCATTACGGGTAAAGCCCATGTAGATGAAGAGATGCTTGATGAGTTAGAAGAGATTCTGATTACTTCTGACGTAGGAACAGCCACGACCGAGAAGATTATTAAACGAATTCAAGAGCGCGTTCGTCAGGAGAAGTCAATGCCTACAGACCAACTGAATCAAGTGTTGCGTGATGAAATTGCGCAAATGCTGGTGGGGCATGACGGAGAAGACAGTGAAGAGATTTTCATCCCGGCTTCAGATGGATTGCCATATGTGATTATGGTAGTTGGAGTGAATGGTGTGGGAAAGACTACCACCATTGGTAAGATGGCTTACCAACTTCAGCAACAAGGAAAGAAAGTTGTACTTGGTGCCGCAGATACTTTTCGCGCGGCTGCCATAGATCAATTGAAAATTTGGGCTGAGCGCGCAAATGTTGAAATTGTAGCGCAAGCTATGAACGCAGATCCTGCAGCAGTTGCCTTCGACACACTTCAATCCGCTGTTTCTAAAAAAGCCGATGTTGTAATTATTGATACTGCGGGTCGTTTGCACAACAAGGTTGGTCTCATGAATGAGCTTACGAAAATTAAGCGTGTCATGCAGAAGGTGGTGCCGAATGCTCCACACGACGTGATGTTGGTTTTAGATGGTTCAACCGGACAGAATGCATTCGAACAAGCGAAGCAATTCACCGCAGCTACAGAAGTTTCTTCGTTGGCCATTACTAAAATAGATGGAACCGCGAAGGGCGGAGTAGTTATAGGAATTTCAGACCAGTTCAATATTCCCGTTCGCTTTATTGGAGTGGGTGAGCAGGCAGGTGACCTTCAAGTCTTCAATAGATTTGAATTTGTAGATAGTTTATTCGCAGGAAAAACAAAGTAATGAAGACGAAGACCCTCAAGAAAAACAAGGTGAATGTCGTGACGTTAGGTTGCGCAAAAAACATTTTCGATTCGGAAGTTATGATGGCTCAATTGAAAGCAAATGCTTTCGATGTAGAGCATGAATCAGAAGAAACCGATTCTGAAATCGTAATCATAAACACCTGCGGATTCATTGACAACGCAAAAGAGGAAAGCATCAACACCATTTTAGCATGGGCAAAAGAGAAAGAGAAGGGGAATGTTTCGAAACTATATGTAACGGGATGTTTGAGTGAGCGCTACAAACCCGAATTGGAAAAAGATATTCCTGAAGTAGATGCGTTTTTCGGAACGCGTGATCTTCCACGTTTATTAAAAACGTTGAAGGCCGATTACAAAACGGAATTGGTTGGAGAGCGTTTGTTAACCACACCAAGTCATTTCGCTTACTTTAAAATTGCGGAAGGATGTGACCGTCCGTGCTCGTTTTGCGCGATTCCGCTTATGCGAGGAAAGCATGTGAGCACGCCTATGGATCAGCTTATAAAGAACGCAAAGTCTTTAGCGGCAAACGGCACCAAAGAGTTGGTGCTTATTGCGCAAGATTTAACATTTTATGGATTAGACATCGAAAAGAAACGCACGCTTTCAGAATTGTTAAAGCGACTTTCTGATGTGGAAGGAATCGATTGGATTCGTCTTCAATATGCTTTTCCTAGTGGTTTCCCTATGGATGTTCTTGACGTGATGAACGAACGAGATAACATCTGTAAATATTTAGACATGCCCCTTCAACATGGAACAACAAAAATGTTGCAAGCCATGAAGCGCGG
>JBJOPP010000175.1:0-4932 GCA_046050685.1 Bacteroidota bacterium | reverse complement strand
ACAATAAATTCAGAATACATAAGTTTCTTATGTATATTTGTCCTATGTATTCATCAGAACTAGTTAAAGGCACCCTTCGAACCATTGTTTTAAATCTCTTAAAAGAGAATGGACGCATGTATGGTTACGAAATAACACAACGCGTTAAAGAGCTTACCGACGACAAAATACAGATCACAGAAGGAGCTTTGTATCCGCTGCTTCACGCTTTGGAAGCCAGTGAGGACTTGGAAACCGAAGTGGAATTTATTGGAAAGCGTCAGCGTAAATACTACCGCCTGACAAAACAAGGCAAGCAAACCAGCAAAAAGAAAATAGACGAACTCCGAGAGTTTATTGAGACACTTCAAATTCTCTTGGATGCGAATAAAGGAACGAGCCATGGTCTCATTAACTGACGAACAAGTTGATTTCATTCGAAAAGAAATTGAATCACATGGAATTAGTTTGCCTGATCTGCAAGCTAATTTGATAGATCACATGTGTACGATTATTGAAAATGAAATGTCAGAAAACGACGACTTCCACTCGTTCTTTTATTCAATTCTTCCACGTTTTTTTCATGACAACTTACATGAAATTGAAATGGAAACCATTCAATTAATTCACCAACAAAAATTCAAACACATGAAAAAAGCATTGAACTACGTGTTAGCCCTTTCCAGCATTTTACTGGTTACTGGGGTAATCTTTAAAATATTCCATTTGCCAGGCGCTGCTGCTTGTTTTGTAGCAGGAACAGGCATTTCCGTGCTGGCAGTCTTTCCACTTTTATTAATTCTACTTTACAAGCAGCCTATTTCACTTATTCAAAAAGGGGTAGACTTTCTAGGAACCTTGAATGTTCTTTTATTCTCGGTAGGATGTCTGTTCAAAGTCATGCACTGGCCAATGGCAACTATTTTAATGCTCTCAGGAATTTCCTTGCATTGCTTGGTCTATGTACCCATGTATTTCTATCAACAGCGAAGAACTAACGACGACAAGTGGCGAGGAACATTGAACAGCTTTCTATTCTTACTTCTTGGAATTATGCTGTTCATGTTGTTCAATTTGAAAGTGCAGTTAGGATGGTAAGAAGGTTTCAATGGCCGACTTAATTGTTCTTAGAAGCAAAAAGGTCGACCAATGGTCGACCTTTTTTATTTCCTTCAGTATGCAATTACAAATGCATGAACTCTTTCTTCTTCAATAAATATTCTTCCGTCTCTCTAAATTCAGGATCGTCAACGCAGCAGTCAACTGGACATACTGCAGCGCACTGTGGCTCATCGTGAAAACCAACACACTCGGTGCATTTGTCTGAAACGATGTAGTAAACATCCATGCTCTTCGGCTCTTGAACTCCGTCTGCATCTAATTCACCACCGCCGTTCAATGGCGACATGATTCCACGAAGCCCTGTTCCTTCGCTGTATTTCCATTCTGCTCCGCCCTCGTAGATGGCGTGGTTCGGACACTCTGGTTCGCATGCACCGCAGTTGATGCATTCGTCTGTAATCATTATTGCCATATTCTGCTATTTATGTGAATTCAACCTTAATTTCGCGTGCAAATTTAATACACCTACGATGAATTCAACCTTAGAACAGCGAATTCAAACATTTGTTCAGCTGGGGCAAGCCCTTCAGCACTTTTCAACCAAGCAAGAATGGCCTGGTTATGCCTGCGGATTAACCGAAGAGGAGTTCAACGGCGTGAACGATGTTATTGAATCGGCCTATACCTTCAACGGTTGGTTTACAGCGGCCAATGTTCGTCAAGCCCTTACGGCATGGGCGAATGAACTTACCGCTGAAAAATTATTGGCATGGACCAACGGTCACTCCTACGCGACTAAATCAAAAACCATAGCCATTATCTGTGCTGGGAATATACCCGCTGTGGCGTTTCACGATATTCTTTCGGTACTTATTTCTGGACACAAGACGCTTATTAAACTTAGCTCAGACGACCCTATTATTATTCCTGCCCTACTTAAAATTGCCGGGAAATTTGAAAATGATTTCGAATTGAATTACTCTTTTTCAAGAGGAAAATTAGAAGATTTCGACGCCGTTGTTGCCACCGGAAGCAATTCCACCGCAGTTCACTTCCACAATTATTTTGGAAAATATCCGCACATCATTCGTCAAAATAGAAACAGCATTGCTATTCTAGACGGAAGCGAAACACCTGAGCAATTGGAATTATTGGGGCACGATCTCTTCGATTATTTCGGACTTGGATGCAGAAATGTAACGAAGCTTTACATGCCCGTAGATTTCGATCTTGACAGAATCTTCAACGGAATATTTAGCTTTCAGTCGATTGCCACCCACAACAAATACGCGAACAACTATGACTACAACAAAGCAGTTTGGTTGTTGAATAACGAAGATCTTCTCGAGAATGGATTTGTTATTTTCAAGGAAGACAAAAACATTGCTTCGCCCGTGGCGTCTGTATTCTATGAGCGCTATGAAAACAGAGACGCTCTGCTCCAATTCGTGAAAGAAAACGATGAACACATTCAATGCGTTGTAGGCAATGATTTTATTCCTTTTGGAAATAGCCAGTGCCCAGGACTTTCAGATTACGCAGACAATGTGAATACGCTAGAGTTTTTGCGCGCTTTGAATGCGTAAGAATTGCGGGAATTTTGAAAAGTAATTAGTCAATCACGACTTATATTTGGAACATGAATAAGTATTTCTTCTTTTCAGTTTTAGCTGCGGCATCTATGAGCATCTTTTCTTCATGTGAGACGGATGTAGATCTAACAGCACCTTATGCGAGCACAACAGTTGTTTTTGGATTGTTAGACCCTCAGGCTGACACGCAATTCGTGAAAGTGAATAAGACATTTCTTGGAGATGGCAATTTGAACGAATATGCAATGATTCGCGACAGCTCTGAATACAAGTGGGAGGAGTTCACTTCTCTGCGCATTGACGAGTATGTTACTGGAAATCCAAATCCAATTGCATCACACAACCTATCGCCTATCACCATTCACAACAAAGATGTGAACGGCATGTTTTACGGTCCGGAGCAAACGGTTTATTATTTCGCTACTCCTTCTGGACTAAATCCGAACGCTACCTATAAACTCGTTGCAGATTTCGTTTCTCGTCCTGACATCTTCGCTTGGACAAATGTTATTCCTTCTGCTGATGTATTCTTCCAAAGTCCACAAACGAACTTAGGGTTGTCATTTGCAGCGACAAATACCGTAACAGGAGCAATAGACTATCGCGACAATGTTTCCATCCGTTGGACGCCGATAGACAATGCCGAGATTTATGATTTGGCGCTTCGTTTTTACTACACTGAAAATGTTTATTCTGACAATGCACTTACTCAATTGGTTTCATCAACCGAAAAGTTTATTGATTGGAAAATTGGAACATTCAATGCTGATGATATTGATTTGAATTCCGGTTATTACAACCTCACCTTTAACGCTGAACCTTTCTTCTCTTACCTTGGAACTAACTTGGAAACAGATACACACATTCGTCGCTCTGTAGGTCATTACGATGGCAACAAGACACGCGCCTTCGAATTGCGCATGGGATTAGCGAATGACGAATTGAAAACGTACATCAACGTAAACAATCCTGTAACAGGAATCATTCAAGAGCGCCCGAGCTACACGAATGTTGTTGGTGGTTTAGGATTATTCGCATCTCGCGCAAGCGCTTATGTGTTAAACATTCCATTGGAATCAGGAAACGGAACAAGCAACATCAATGCATTAATGAACGGTATTTACACCTCAGATTTAAATTTCTGCGATCCGAATCCGAGCAACACAGAATTCACTTGTAATTAATTCATTTCAAGTCAAAAAAAAAGGGGAGCAAATGCTCCCCTTTTCTATTTCAGATTGAAAGTTATTTCTTCAAGAAATAAGTTTCACTTGTAGCGGTTTTCAAGAAATACAAACCGTTAGCAAGTGTGCTTACTTCCAATTGAGAATTGTCAGACAAGCTTCCTTCCATTACACGCTTTCCTTCCATATTGAAAATAGCGTAAGGGATGTTGTTTGCGTTTTTCCATTGAACCGTTAAGTAATCGGTTGTTGGATTAGGAAACACTGTAACCTGAGGTGCGCTAGACTCTAAAACACCAATTGATTGAGATGCCACCAACACACCTGAATTCGCTCCTGCGGTATAGTTCACTTGAACAAGAGGAACCATAAATTCATGCACTAAGAATTTGTATTCGATGGATTCAGGACGATCAAATTGAAATCCGAAACCCAGCATGTCGATGTATATAGAATCAGCTGCATTGATTGTTGTTTTAATGCGTAGAGCATTGTACGATGTTCCAAAATAATTTACAGTTCCCCAACCGTCTACTTCGTTCACACGCGTTTGATTGGTCTTTCTGTATCCCAATGTTGGAATTTGAATAACCTGTTCAGAAACACTTGTATGCAAATCGCCAAAAGCTACAGGGTAATCGTAAACCACATCAACAGGACTTGCTTGTTGAGGAATTGGAATACCGCTAACGGTAGCTCCTACACCCACAATGGCATATCTGCTGTTGCTGTTTTGGTAATAAGAATAAATGTCTTCTAGGGTTACTGGCAGTCCTTGCGTGCTTCCACCAATTGACGCCAAGCCTACCGCAAAATCTGAATTGTGTTCCGAATCGAATGGGCTATTGAAAAAGATTTGGTAAGCGAAAGGAGTTGTTGAAATATCTACACATTCCGTTTGCTGAAGAGTTCCGGTTAATGTTAGATTGGTTTCATCGAAATTCCAAACATGATTTGCGCCTGTATCGCCTTCATCGAAATTCCCGATGATGGTTGCACTTTCTTGAACAAGAACATCTCCGCCTAAAGGCAAATCATTTTTAGTAATTGTTATTTGTGCGCTCAAACAAAATGGAGCGACAATCAAAACACTGAGTAACAGTTTTTTCATTTCA
>JBJOPP010000174.1:0-7334 GCA_046050685.1 Bacteroidota bacterium | reverse complement strand
CTATTGGCAATAAGAACTCCTCCAAATGCTGAAGTGCTGTCACATGCCAATGCCGCTTCGTAGGCTTCAACCATTGTCGGACGCGTTGCAACGCCACAAGCATTGTTGTGTTTAAGAATGGCAAACGTAGGAGCGTCGTTTTTGAATTCAGCAATCAATTGAACCGCTGCTTCAACATCTAATAAATTGTTATACGAAAGTTCTTTTCCATTTAACTTGGTGAACAATGCATCAAGGTCACCGAAGAAACTTCCTTTTTGATGAGGGTTTTCTCCATAGCGTAAGACATGCGCATCGCGAGAAGCTATGCGCAATGAGCCTTCGTCGTTGCCTTTGAAGTATGAATAAATTGCAGAATCGTAGTGTGAAGAAACTTCGAAAGCTTGCTTCGCAAAGAACTGTCTTTGTTCAAGTGTGGTCTCACCTTTCTGGTTCACCAACAACTCGTGTAAGTCTTGGTATTCGTTTTTCGAAGGAACAATAACAACGTCGTTGAAGTTTTTTGCAGCACCGCGAATAAGAGCTATTCCTCCGATGTCAATTTTTTCAATAATGTCTTCATGCGAAGCACCAGAAGCAACTGTTTTTTCGAACGGATATAAATCAACAATGACACAATCGATTGCGTGAATGTTATACTTCGCAGCCTCCTCTAAATCTTGCGCTTCGTCTCTGCGATATAAAATCCCTCCAAGAACACCTGGATGAAGTGTTTTCACCCTTCCTCCGAAAATACTTGGGTAACCGGTCAAATCTTCAACAGCTGTAACGGGAATCCCCATGTTCTCAATAAAGGTTTGTGTTCCTCCAGTACTGTAAAGCGTTATGCCTAAAGCATGCATTTGTTCTACGATAGGAGCTAATCCATCTTTATCGAAAACGGAAATAAGGGCTGAAGAAATTCGTTTGTTCACGGCTTTGAAATTAGGCTGCGAATTTACAATGTAAATCAAGGCTTTAGCAGCGCTTTTTTCAACAAATACAGAGATTTACTATTTTATCGTGGTGTGCCTCTTGTGAGGCCCTATATTTGAATAAATCATATAAGGAGATTACACATTGGCATTTTCACTCGGTAACCAAGCTCATCCTTTCTTCGACACGTTGAATGAGCGCGTAGAAAAATATTTTACGTCGGAAGGAATTAAAAGAACTGGTAATTGGAAAATTTACGTCAAAGCCACTGTGCTATTGGTTTCTATTGCTGTTGTATATGCTTCTTTGTTGTTATTTCAATCGTGGGCTGCACAAATGATATTGTGGTCGGTGTTAGGAATGGTGTTCGCAGCAATCGGATTTAATTTAATGCACGACAGTGCTCATGGAAGTTTCTCTTCCAAGTCTTGGGTAAATCAAATGATGGGGTATTCATTGAATATCATTGGTGGAAATGTATTCTTGTGGAAACTCAAGCACAATCAAATTCACCACGTTTACACGAATGTTCATGGGGTGGACGAGGATATTGATGTTGAGCCTTTCTTGCGTGTGAACGAGCAACAAAAAAAGTATTGGTTCCATAAATATCAGTTTATTTACTGGGCCTTAATCTACGGAACGACCTACTTTTTGTGGGTGTACGTCAAGGATTTCAGTAAGTATTTTACAAGGAAAATTGGTGAAACTCCGATTCGAAAAATACCACGTAAAGAACACATTATTTTCTGGGCGAGCAAGGTGTTTTATTTTATCGTGTTTTTCATTATTCCCATACTTGTTATCGGTTTGTTAAAGGCGTTGATTGGATATGCGGTTATGCTTTTTGTTACCGGATGGATCATTGCAGTTGTATTTCAATTGGCCCACGTGGTTGAAGGAAGAACCTTTCATTTGCCAGAAACGGATGGTGTTATGTTGAAGGAAGAGTGGGCGGTTCATCAAGTGAACACGACGGCTAATTTCGCTACGAAAAATAAACTTGTTTCTTGGCTAACGGGTGGATTGAATTTCCAGGTAGAGCATCATCTGTTCCCAAGAATTAGTCACATTCACTATCCATACATTAACGGAATAGTTCGCGACACCTGCAAAGAGTTCGGAATAGACTACCAAGAATATCCGAACGTGATTTCAGCAATTAAAGCGCACGTTAGTCATTTACGTATTTTAGGTGCGGCATAATTTGTATTTTTGTCTTACCCTTTCGGGTAAAATATAGTTTGTACTTATGGGAAGAATGTTTGAAAAGCGCAAGCACAAGATGTTTGCGCGTTATGATCGTATGGCGAAAGCTTTTACGCGTATAGGAAAGGAAATTGCCATGGCTGTGAAGGCAGGTGGACCAGATCCGTCTTACAACCCACGTTTGCGTCAATGTATAGCAAACGCGAAGGGTGTGAACATGCCGAAAGACCGTGTAGATGCGGCAATCAAGAGAGCTTCGAGTAAAGATGCGAGTAACTACGAAGAAGTAGTTTACGAAGGATACGGTCCTTACGGAATTCCAATTTTAGTGGAAACGGCAACGGACAATCCAACCAGAACAGTAGCGAACATTCGTTTGTACTTCAATAGATCAGGTGGCCTTATGGGCAACAGTGGTTCGCTATCTTTCATTTTTGAGAGAAAGGGTGTATTTCGTTTAGCAATGGATCAAATTCCATCATGGGAAGAATTAGAATTGGAATTGATTGACCACGGTTTAGATAGTTCCGAGCAAGAAGAAAACGAAATGGTGGTATACACAGCCTTTTCAGATTTCGGGAATATGCAAAAGGCTTTGGAAGACCGAGGAATTGCACCAACCAAAGCTGGATTGGAAAGAATTCCAAATACCTATGCTGAGATTACGGAAGAGCAAACCGATGAGATTTTGGAATTGATTGAAAAAATTGAGGCCGACGAAGATGTTCTTGCAGTCTACCACAACTTGGGATAATGAAAAAACTACTTTACTCTTTAGCTCTTTGCGTGGCATTTGTGTCGTGCAAGAAAGATCCTGGAACAGGCGGTTCAGGCACTATTTCCGGAAATGTTTCCAAGGAAGTTCGTGTAGTGCTTACCAACCCTGCAACGGAGTTGTACACTGTTCCTGCAGCAGATGTAGACGTATACATTGTTTATGGCGAACACGTTTCACCAGACGACAAGATTGTTACCGACTACAATGGAAATTTTGAATTTCGAAATTTGAGGAAAGGGAAATACACCGTTTACGCATACAGTAACGACACTACAGGACAAAACCCTCCAAGTATTGACCCGACGAAAATGGTGATTCTCCAAGAGGTAGAACTTACCGATAATGAAGACCATGCGGTTGTTTCAGATTTAACCATCTATGATACGCCGTAAAGCAGCGTTAGTCTTATTTATTATAGTTCATTCGTTTGTTTCGGGGCAAAACATGAACGACGCTGGAATGTGGAATGCTTTTTCTGTTTCAAGTGATGTGAGTGATCTAACTCCTTGGAAAGACCCGAAAATACTCAAGGACTTGAGGATTTATTTCAATCCTGAAATTCGTATCGATGAGAATTTTTCAAGGCTGAATAATTTTTTTGCTGATTTGGGAACTGAGAAAAAATGGAGTAAGTTTTTGTCAACTTCCGTTGAATACCGAATTGGAGGAAGAAGGGAAGAAGATTGGTACAATCTCAGAAGAAGATGGTCATACGGAGCGCAATTGAGCTTCCCTTTCCATGATTTTAAATTTTCTGCAACAACCCGCTGTCAAATCGCTCGATCGGCAAGTTCAGACATAGACCTTACTTCGACATGGCGACAAAAATTCGGTATTGAGTATTCCAAGTGGGATAATTTTTCAATTCAAATGAGTCATGAATTATTCTTCCTTCCAATTACATTAGAAAACACAAATTGGAGAAGTCAATTTGTACTGAAGTACAAGTTGGACAAGTCGAAGGCTCTATCTATAGGCTATCTCGTTCAACGTGATCTTACAAATGCCGACATGGATTTTGTGATTCTCACGGGTTACAAATGGGAATTCAACAAGAAAAAGGAAAAATCAACTCCTGCTGTTCAATAGGCTTTGTACCTTTATAGCATAAACAAGTTTTTATGCGTTACACAGCTCTTTCTTCAACACATTATTCAAACAATCGCAAACGCTTTGCTTCTCGCATGGAAGAGAAAGGCCTTGCTATTTTTACAAGCAACGATATTTACCCTACCAGTGCTGATGGTACTTTGCCGTTCAAGCAGCACAGCGATATTTTTTATTTAACGGGCGTAGATCAAGAAGAGACGATGCTCATTCTTTTTCCAGATGCGACAAATCCGGCACACCGTGAAATGCTTTTCGTTCGCGAAACCAACGATCACATTGCTGTATGGGAAGGAGCGAAATTGAACAAAGCACAAGCGAAAGATCGCACAGGTGTTACAACCATTTATTGGACTTCTGAATTCGAGAAAATTCTTCATACTGTTATTGGTGAGACTGCTTGTGTTTACTTGAACAGCAACGAACATTCGCGCGCTACCATTGAAGTAGAGACCCGCGAAATGCGACTTTCAAAGTGGTTCCGTGAGAAATACCCTCATCATGAAATAGAGCGTTCGGCTCCTATCATGCACGCTTTGCGCGCTGTAAAAGACGAAGAGGAAATTGCACAAATTCAAAAGGCGGTTGACATTACTCGAAACGGTTTGTTGCGTGTAATGAAAATGATTCGTCCAGGCGTTTTAGAATATGTGATTGAAGCAGAGTTCGCTCATGAATTTTTGAGCAGTGGATCTCGCGGATTTGGTTACACACCCATTATTGCATCGGGAGAAAGTGCTTGCGTATTGCACTACATAGACAACGACAAGCCTTGTAAAGAAGGCGATGTAATTCTTCTTGATGTGGGTGCCGAATATGGAAATTACTCGGCCGATATGACCCGCTGTCTACCTGTGAGTGGAAAATTCACAGAGCGTCAGAAGGACGTTTACAACGCTGTTCTTTCAGTCATGAAACAAGCAACAGCTTATTTGAAGCCGGGTGTAATCATGTCTGAATACCACGCGGCAGTAGGCGAGATGATGACTGCAGAGTTGTTGAAATTGAATTTGATTTCGGAAGAAGACGTGAAGAATCAAAATCCGTCTTGGCCAGCTTACAAGAAATATTTCATGCACGGAACATCTCACTTCTTGGGATTAGATGTTCATGATGTTGGAAACTGGAATAAGCCGATTGAAGTTGGAAACGTCTTCACCGTTGAACCTGGGATCTATATTCCTGAAGAAAATTTGGGTATTCGTTTAGAGAATAACATTGTTATTACCGAAAACGGAAACCGCGATTTATTTGCGAATTTCCCATTGGAAGTGGAAGAGATTGAGGCATTGTGCGCTAAATAATTAGAGCACAACTTCCTTCAACGTTCCCGTTTTCGTGTAAGCAAGATATCCTCTAACGGTCTTATTGGTTGCAGCTTGCAGCGCAGACATGTAATTTTTCACTTGTTGAAAATGCTTGTCCATTTCTGCTCCTGTCTTGAAGTCATACACTTCAACATAGTTGTCTCCTATATGAATTCGATCGGGACGCGCCACTTCGCGTGCGTTAATTTGAATGTCATGTTCAGTGAGTACTTCGTCGGCTGTTTTGAATATTTGCTGAAACGAATCGCGACCAACGGTTTCCTCCACTTGTTGGCGAAGCAACTCTTTTTCTGATTGCTGAAGTTCTGTATGTTCGAAGATGTAATTCGACAAAGACTCTTGCCATGTAATGAATTGATTCATGGTGGAAAGGCACGCGTGTAGGTGGTTTCCCATGATCAAAGCTTCTTTACCTTCTAAATCTTTTCGCTTGGTCTCACGCATGCGGAAGTCGGGCTGCACCGCATTGAGTCGCGTGCCATCGAGAAGTGCAATGGCTTTTTCTTCTTCCTTTTCTTCCTTCACATGCTTCACTTTTTCTCCGAAGTGAAACTTATTCATATCAGCATGATGCGTTTTGAAGTACTCATACATGTAGGTGTTCAACGCACTGTTCGTGGTTGAAGGCTTACTTTCCGTGAGGAAATAAAGTCGGTCTTCTGGACGTGTAAGTGCTACATAAAGTAGATTCATATCGTCGAGCAAAATCTTGTTATTTTCTGCTAGAATTTCTTCCGGATTATCGGGCTTCGGTGCCTTGCTTGGTGTGAAGTTGATGAGGCCCTTTGTGAAGCCAGGATGCACCGCAGGGGCTTGCACCCATAGGGTTTGATTCGGATGTTTCGTATCGAATTTCGGGAAGATCACAACAGGGAATTGAAGCCCTTTACTTTTGTGAATGGTTAAAATGCGAACGGCATTTTGCTGCTCACCACTCTGAATGTAAAGCTTTCCTTTGTTGTCGTTCCACCAATCGGTCATCTCTGAAAATCCCATTCCGTTTCTGTGTGAAAGTTGAAGCAATTGATTTTCGAAAAATTCCAAATACACATCGAAAGGAAGTTGGAAGTAGCGAATTAATTCTTGAATGCATTCGAACGGATGTGCATTATCCTTCACAATGTTTCGAAGTCCAGGATAGTTCTCGTCGAGAAATTCATTGACTTTGAATTTCAGTTTTCCTTTTTCCAATTGTTCTACATAGGTTGAAATAACAGCGCTGTAGTTGAATTGATCGGGGAACACGTCGCAGATTCTTCGAATTAAATTGAAGCGATAAAAGTTCTCTGTTTCTTTTCCGAAGAAGTTAATGCACGCCATAAGCAGTTGCACTTCGTTCGAATTTTGCACTAGAAAACTGTCTTCCGTGGTCAACGGAATTTTATCGGTTTGTTGAAGAATGAATTCTGAAATTTTAGTAGACTCTGCTTTCCCTTTTCGTGTTAGAATGGCAATGTCTCCCCATTCGTAGCCGTCTTCACGGCATTCACGAATAGCATTGACAATACCTTCGAGCATATGAAGATCACCAGAATCTTTTTTGTCGAGCACAATGGTTTGAACTTCCACATAACCCGGATGGTCTTTGCTGCACGCTTGCTCATGCTGGTCATAAACATCTTGAAGCGGTCCGAGCTTTTCCTTCAACGCACCGAATAAAGTATTGTTGAATTCTATGATGGCTTTTCCACTTCTTCGATTCGTGTTCAACACTTCTTCTTGATAGGCATCGTCTATCAAGTGCTGCATGGATTCCGGAGCACCTTCGTACAATTGTGGAAGTCGAACAAACTGTTCAACATTTCCATTTCTCCATCGGTAGATACTCTGCTTTCCATCGCCAACAACCAAGTTGAATTTCCCTTGAGCAATGGCGTTTTCAAATAGAGGTAGGAAATTCTTCCACTGCATTTCAGATGTGTCCTGAAACTCATCGATGAGAATGTGCTGATACCTTTCTCCTGCACGTTCGTATATGAAAGGCGCTGTGCTTTCTT
>JBJOPP010000173.1:0-4328 GCA_046050685.1 Bacteroidota bacterium | reverse complement strand
AATGAGTTCCAATGGGTCTTGAAGGTCTGCAGCATAGATGGTACAAGCGTCTCCAGTTACCAATTTCAATCCTGCATTGCTTGCGCAGATAGCACCGAAGTTGCGTGTTAATCGAACAACTTGCGTGTCTTTAATCAAATGACGATGCTTCAACAATTCATTCCATGTGCCGTCTTTGCTTCCATCGTCAACGCACACCAATTCCAGCGAAAGATCCATGGCGTTCAACTGCTTCTCCACTTCTTGCATATTGTGAAAAAGCGGAAGAATGAATTCTTCGACATGGAAACAGGGAATGACTACCGATACTTTCTTCATGAAACAAATGCGTTTAGAGCATCCCAATTTACGGAATTTAATGCTAATGTATAAATAGGCTGAACGCTAGTGCGTGCGCCGAATCCTTCTTTCTGCTGTGAAATACCTAGTGCCAAACTCGCTCCTTGATTGTTTGTGCTTGTCCCGAAATCGATGAAATTCTTTTTCGAATACGTCTCTTGAATGAGTGTTGCAAAAAGTAAATCCAATGCGCCTTTGTCCTTCCCTTCCAATGTTGATGCTATGTATTGAAAGCGCACGCAATTGGGCGTTTCAAAACAGAGAATACCCGCGCACATTTCATTTCCAACAAAGGCAGCATGCAAGATTATTTCATTTGGAAATCGTTTTTTCAAATCGATTAATTCTTCCCGCGAATGCGCAGGCTTCGAATCATAAGCCTTCAATAAATCTTCAACGATCGTGTAATAGGCATCTATACTTTCTGAAACTTCAATGCGAATACCTTCCTTCAAAGCCTTTTTTATTCCGCGAATTCTCCGCTCTTGGAAAGCAGGAAAATTGGAAGGCATGATAACAGGATTTACATGTTGTCCGCTACATATTGCGCCTGCCAAATGCATCATATGTATATCCTCTTGTGAAGGAAGTTGGTGATACATATATGGAATGGTTTTGTAATGCAAGGCTTCAAACCCTTGATCTGACAAGTAGTTCAGAAAACTCTTGAACAGTTCATGAAATTCATGCAAACGAATTTCTGAAGATAAATTCCAACCACCGTAGGTTAATCCTTGATGACTATATACATTCTTTCCCACTTCATTCATAGGCAACACGCCCACCAATTCTTCATCATTAAAAGCGAGTAGCGAATGATCATTGAACTTCGAGCCGTGATAATCTATAAAATTTCGCGAGAGATGAAAGGTTCCATTTTTACTTTTGGAAACGAATTCCTCCCATTGCTGACGATGATCTTCTGTGTATCGAATTATTCTCATAGTTCTTCCTCCAAAACGGCTAAGCCGAAACCTGTTTTCCCATTCTGATTTCCGTTGTAAAAAAGAAAACGTTTTCCATTTACATCCACCACACACGGGTAACACACCGACTCGTTTTCCCAGTCTTCACTTCCGACAGAAAAATTCAATTCGCTGTCTTTTCGTTCCCATGTATATCCGTCTGAAGACGTTGCATATCCTAAGCGATAGCCCATTGACTTCGTTCGAACGCTATAAAACATTTCAAAACCAACATTGGTTTTCATTACCCAAGGTCTTCCGAATCCGAATTCATCTTCATTCTGGAAATTGATACAATCCAAGCGATCGACTTCCCAATTCAAACCATCGTTTGAAGTCGCGTGATGAATGCGATAAGTCGGAACCGATTTTCCATTTACCTCTATCCAACCTGAAGCACCCACGTACCACATACGCAAAAGATTTTCTTCCTTCAGAATAGAAACGGCACTCCGAATATCGGGTTCTGTTTCGGTTGGAAGTAAAATCGGATTGGCCTGAAAGCGCTGAAACGAGCCGTCTGCTTGCTCTTTAGCCACTCCTGCAAAATATCTATAGGGCACATCTGTTGTGCGCTGCACACCGAGGTAATACAACCAATTTTCATTTTCATGTTGAAGGAATTGCAGCGGACAAACTCCACCGTCGTCGAATGATCCGGCATTCCCAATGTTCAACATCACCTCTTCACTTCGAAAAATAATATGTGTCGGATTGCTTGCTGAAACATCTACGAAACTGATTCTTCCATTGAAATCGAGATCCATGGAATAGTAATAGACACGAAGAACATCTTCACTTAAAATGCGCACGGTAGGTATGGCAGCGTATTGCTGCGACCAATCCAATTTCGGATTGGCTTCGACAATTCTACCGAGGCGCTTCCAATTCATCGGGGAGAGAGCTTATGGTATGCGCGACATGAAATTGGAGAGATGTCCTTTCCTTTTACAATGGAATCTTCGGGAATGTTCTTCACTACCAATGCTCCGGACGAAAGAAGGCAATCGTCGCCAATGCTCACAGCGTTGTTGACGGTGCTGTTCACTCCAAGGAAACAATTCTTTCCAACGGATACTCCACCGCTTATAACGACGTGCGACGAGATGAAGCAATTGTCATCAACTTTCGAATGATGACCAATGTGATTGCCGCTCCACAGCACGACATTGTTTCCAATTTCGGTGAAGGGTTGTAGCGTGTTATCTTCAAAAATAAAAACGTGCTCACCCAATTTTACGTTTCTCCAAACGAAAGCATAAGAGCTGACGTAGGAGGCGATTTCATATCCGAGTGCTTTCGCTTCGAGATAAACCTGCGTGCGAAGTCTATTCAGCTTGGTGTATACACAAGCCCCGAAGAACGCGTGTTCTGAAGGGGCGTACAATTCAGCAATGTCTTCAAAAGCCACCAAAGGCAATCCGAAAATTTCCTCTTTATTAATGTACTCGCGATGAACGCAGAAAGCTACCACTTCGTAATCACTGTCGTGTGTGAAGTATTCGAATGCGATCTCCGCGAATTCTGTATTTCCAAAAATGACTAATTTATTTTTCATGTTATTTGTGCTTTACAAATAAAATATCCTCTCTTCTGTTCGCCATTGGCAATTCGTTTTTTTGCGGAAGCACGAATGCCTCCAAACCTTTCGCTCTTGCCATTTTTAGCAAAGCGAAAACATCATCGTCGCTGAACTCTCCTGGCTTCTTTTCATTCCAATTGATTTCCGGAAATGAATTTGGACCGTGATTGTTTTGATGGAAACGAATGCCTTCTTCCGAGCTGAAGAAACGGTTTCGCTTCGACACATTCGGAATGTCGCCGATGAGCGCGAATCCACCTGGAGCCAACAAATCACAGACTGATTCCACAAACAATTCAACACTTGACTCCACAGCTATGTAATGCAAAACACTGTAGCAGATAATGGCATCAAACGAATTGACGTTTTCCTTCGACCATTGTTTTGTTTCGTTGGGAAACATGGCCGAAAACTTTTCGCAAAACTCGAAGTTTGGCAATTGATTGAGCATCTCTTCCGAATCGATGAGCACCACGTTTTGCTTTTTTGCTTCAGCATTTTTCAAAAGCATAAAAGGCAAATCGCTGCAGCCCGGACCAATGTCTAGAATGCGCGCACCGTCTTTTTCCAACGAAGAAACTTTCGAAAGAATATCTTCCCAAATCAGCGCTTCCTTCCCTTCACGAAAGTGATTGAAGAATCCAATTTTCTCATAACGCGAAAGCGTTTCATCGTTCGCCAACGTTTTGAATTTATTGAAATCCAAATCAGACAACTTCTCGATTTTATTTTCTTCGTTCATCGATTAGAGGTATTGTGCGAGAGGTTCGTTGTTGTAGTTGACTTCCTTCAGCTTCATAAGTTCTGCTACCTTCAAGCTTCCGGCTTGCAGGCGAATGATCGGATCCCATCCGATGGCTGAAGGAAGAATGCCCATATGTCCGGCCGGAACATTGGCCGGATAAAATTCTATTTTATGTTGAAGGAAATCGGCTTCACTAATATCTCCCGCGAATCTGAGGATGAGCGGAGAGTTCAATGATTTCCAAACATCTAAATTCAACAAAGGGAAAGTCCCCCAAAGATTTTCAGAAAAAGGAGAACCTGTGTAAATCACGGCTGAAGCCGATTTCCAATCGTTTGGAATTTCTGTAACGTTCCAATCGCCAAGATAGGTTGCACCTAAATGTTCAATTTCACTTTTGTATTCCATCGGACAATACACGCCCACACCCGCAGACATCTTCACCAAAGGCGTGCAGAGGTAGGGCGTGAAATCGTTGTTCGAGACAACGATGAATTTATTTCGATAAGGCGTTTGCTTCGCGTCTTGAATTTGTCGAACAACCATGTCTCCTAGGTATCCGAACACATCGACTTGCGAGTGTCTTTCGTTTGTTCCTGCAACTGCGATTCCCTTCGATTTACAAAAATCTAACTCGAGATCTTGCGAGCGAAATTCCCATGCTTCGAACATCAGTGGAATTCGACATGATGAAGAA
>JBJOPP010000172.1:0-7369 GCA_046050685.1 Bacteroidota bacterium | reverse complement strand
GCAGGGTCATCCTTCGAAGAAGGTCATCACAACGTGTTGTGTCATCCGCTCCGCTGGTCATCGGCTGTGCCGTCATCCCGCAGGGTCATCCTTCGAAGAAGGTCATCACAACGTGTTGTGTCATCCAGCTCCGCTGGTCATCGGCTCTGCCGTCATCCCGCAGGGTCATCCTTCGAAGAAGGTCATCACAACATGTTGTGTCATCCGCTCCGCGGTCATCGCTCCGCGTCATCACACGAAGTGTGTATATTTGTAATGTGACCTACATCATCGGAGAAATAGGACAAAACCACAACGGTTCGGTAGAGTTAGCGAAGGACATCATTGACCTCGCTGCTGCGCCTGTGGTGGAAGATTATTTTCAGCTTTCGCTGAAGCCTATGAACGCTGTGAAACTCACCAAGCGCGATCTGAACGAAGAACTCAGTCAGTCGCAAATGAATGCGCCTTACAACAGTCCGCATTCGTTCGGGGCGACATACGGTGAACACCGCACGTTTCTCGAGCTCAGCGATGAGCAGCACGAAGAGTTGTTTCACTACGCCAAAGATAAAGGACTCGACTTTGTAGAAACTCTTTGTGCACGCGGATGCCTTTCTTTGTTGAAACGATTCACACCCGATTATCTGAAGGTAGCCAGTCGCGATCTCACGAATCTCCCGCTGCTAGCGGCTTTGGCGGAAACCAAGATTCCTATTATTCTCTCCACAGGAATGGCAGGGAAGGAAGAACTCGATCACGCGTTAGACACTATTTCACATTACCATTCGAACATCAGCATCCTTCACTGCACCTCGGAATATCCTACGCAGCCGAAGAATGTGAACCTCAATACCATTCGTTTTTTACAAAACAATTATCCGCAATACAATATCGGTTTCAGCGATCATACGCTCGGCATTTTCACTCCCGTTGCCGCTGTTGCCATGGGGGCTACCATCATTGAAAAGCACATCACCACCGATCGTAATTTGAAAGGAACCGACCAGCGCGGATCCCTCGGCCCTGAAGGCATTCGACGCATGGTGCGCGACATTCGTGAACTCGAATTGTCTATTGGTGAAGTGGAAATGAAGATCGAAGATTCTGTCGCTTCCGCTCGTTTGAAGTTGGAAAGAAGCATCGCCGCCATTCGTGAAATTCCAGTTGGAAAAATCATTGAAGAAGGAGACTTGTGCATGCTCTCTCCGGGCGACGGATTCAAATGGGCACAACGAAATTTGGTGGTTGGAAAACGCACCAGTGCATCCATTCCCGCGAATGAAGTTATTTACCCCATTCACTTGGAAGACTAAATGCAAAACGCCGAACATCACGCTGTCATCTTTGTTGCCGGAGGCACTGGAACCCGCATGGGAAGAGCCCTTCCTAAGCAATTTCTTACGCTAAACAACACGCCAATACTCATTCATACGCTCCGAAATTTTCGGGCGTTCAATCCCTTTTTTGAAATGGTGGTGGTCATGCATCACGACTATATTTCTTTCTGGAAGGACTTATGTCTTCAGTTCGAAAATGTTCCTGCACATACCGTGGTTGCAGGCGGAGAAGAACGTTTCCACAGTGTGAAAAACGGATTGAACGCTCTTTCTGAAAGCGTGAATTCCGTTGCAGTGCACGACGCTGTTCGTCCACTTGTTTCGCACGAAACGCTTGCACGATGCTTTGAAGCCTTGAATGAAAAAGCCGCTGTAGTGCCCGCCATACCTATCAACGATTCCATTCGTGAAGTGCATGGAGCAGAGAATAAAAGCGTCGATCGTTCGTTGTTCAAGCGCATTCAGACCCCTCAGTGTTTTCATGCTACTGTTTTGAAAGAAGCCTACAATCAGCCTTTCAGCCCTTTATTCACCGACGACGCTTCTGTAGTGGAAGCGAACGGTCATTCGGTTTTTTTGGTGGAAGGAAATCTGGAAAATATTAAAATCACATCGCCCATAGACCTCATCGTTGGTGAGGCATTAACTGCAAATACAAAATAAAATGAACGCCCCACGTGCAAAGAAAATAGCGAAGGAATTGGTAGAACACGGTCATACGCGCATAGACAACTACTATTGGATGCGGTTGTCAGACGAGCAGAAAAACGCTGCTACGCCCGACGAGCAAACGGCCGATGTCTTGGCCTACTTGAAGGAAGAGAACGACTACGTGAACGAGGGAATGAAGCACACCGAAGAATTGCAGAAGCAGTTGTTCGAAGAAATGAAGGGGCGTATTAAAGAGGATGACTTTTCGGTTCCGGTGAAGCAAAACGGATACTGGTATTACACACGTTACGAAATTGGACAAGACTACGCCTTCAACTGTCGCAAGAAGGAAAGTATGGAAACGGGTGAAGAAGAAATTCTCATCAACGGTCCAGAAATGGCGAAGGGCAAAGACTACTGGGCGCTAGGCGGATTAAGCATTTCGGAAAACAATCGCTACATGGTTTACGGTGTAGACGAAGTCAGTCGAAGAGTCTACACCTTGCGTGTGCGCGATTTGCAAACGGGAGAGTTGTTCAATGAAGTTATTGAAGGCACTTCAGGTTCGGCCACGTGGGCATCGGATAATCTTCATTTTTTCTACACGAAGAAAGACGCGCAAACCCTGCGCGATTGCCAAGTGTGGCGACATGAATTGGGAACCGATCCGTCTACAGATGTTTTGGTGTTTGAAGAAACAGACGAAGAATTTTCGTGCTTCGTTTTCAAAACGAAAACCAAGCAATACCTGATCATTGGCAGCTCTCAAACGGTTTCCGACGAATACCGTGTGCTCGAGTCGAACAATCCGAAAGGTGAATTTCGTTTGTTTCAAAAACGCGAACGCGACTTGGAATACAGCATCACGCAATACGAAGACAAGTTCTATGTGCTCACGAATTTTGACGCGAAGAACTTCCGTCTCATGTCGTGCCCCATTCATTCAACCGAAAAAGAAAGTTGGGAAGAAGTCATTCCGCATCGTGAGAACACGCTGTTGGAATCGGTTGAAATGTTCAAGGAGTATTTGGTGTTGGAAGAACGCACGGAAGGGTTGGCGCACATTCGCGTAACGCGCTGGGACAAGGCCGAAGAGCATTACCTTGAGTTTCCGGACCCGACATATAGCGCAGGAGTGGGAGCGAATCCGGAGTTTGATACCGAGACCTTGCGCTTCGGTTATTCATCTATGACCACCCCAGGAAGCGTGTTCGATTACAACATGAAAACACGCGAACGTGAATTGAAAAAACAACAACCTGTGTTGGGTGAATTCAATGCGAGCGATTACATAAGCGAACGAATTTTCGCAACGGCAAAAGACGGTGTGAAGGTTCCTATTTCGTTGGTGTACAAGAAAGGATTCGAGCGCAACGGAAGTGCGCCGTGTTTGCTGTATGCTTACGGTAGCTACGGACACAGCATGGACGCTGGATTTAGCAGCGCACGTTTGTCTATGTTAAACAGAGGATTCGTATTCGCCATTGCCCACATTCGCGGTGGAAGCGACATGGGACGCAACTGGTACGAAGACGGAAAATTATTGAAGAAGAAAAACACCTTCACCGACTTCATTGCTTGCGGTGAATTTTTGGTGGAAGAAAAATACAGTACCAGCGATCGCTTGTTCGCCATGGGCGGAAGCGCTGGCGGATTGCTTATGGGAGCAGTGGCCAACATGGCGCCTTCGTTGTTCAACGGAATCATAAGCGCAGTGCCGTTTGTAGACGTGGTAACGACGATGTTAGACGAAAGCATTCCACTCACCACCTTCGAATTCGACGAGTGGGGAAATCCGAAAGACAAGGCCTATTACGACTACATGCTCAGCTATTCTCCGATCGATAATATTGAAGCGAAAGACTATCCGCATACCCTCGTTACAACAGGCTATTGGGACAGTCAAGTCCAATATTGGGAGCCCGCGAAGTACGTGGCGAAGTTGCGCGATACGAAGACCGATTCGAATAAATTGTTTTTCAAGTGTACCATGGAAGCCGGACACGGCGGGAAGTCTGGACGTTTTGAAGCGTTGAAGGAAGTAGCACTTGAATACGCGTTTTTATTGGATCTCGCTCACAAAGCATAACAAGAAGTCATGGCAGTACTGCAAAACAAACAACGGTGGAAGGTGGTCTTGTTGCTTTTAGCAGCGGCCATTGCGGGCGTTACCTTGTGGTACACCAATAGCATTGCACGACGCATTCGCGACGAGGAAAAAGCGAAGGTCGAATTATGGCACAGCGCCATTCGCAAGAAGGAAGAATTGGTGAAGCTCACGCAAGTGTTGTTCGACAGCTTGCGTTCCGAAGAAACACGCAAAGCGGAGATCCTCGGAAGGGCCATGAACACCATCTCGAATCCGCAAGGCGACTTATCATTTGCGGTAGATGTGTTGGCCTTGAATACAACCATTCCGTTGTTGGTGTGTAACACCGAAAACGAATTTCAGCTTTCGCGCAACATCGATTCTGTCTATATCAAAGACCCTGTCCGCATAGAAGAATTGCGTTTGCAGTACGAGCAAGAGTACAAGCCCATTTCCTTTCCAGACGCGGGCATTGTGGTGTATTACAGCAACAGTTACATGTACAAAGAGTTGAAGCAAACCATCGACGATTTGGTTTCTTCGTTCTTCAATGAAACGGTAATCAATACCGCTTCTGTCCCGGTAATTGTCACCGACAGCACGAAGATGAATGTGGTGCAGGTTGGAAAGATAGACACGCTGAAATGCAATGTGAATCAGGTTTTGGCGGAAATGAAGGAAGGGTACGAGCCCATAGAAATTGAGATTCCGGGAAGATCTACGCAGTACATTTTTTACGATGACTCTGCTACTATTCAGCAGTTGAAGTTGTTTCCGTATTTGCAGTTGTCGCTCATTGGTGTGTTCCTGTTCGTAGCGTACATTCTCTTCTCTACCTTCCGTAGATCAGAGCAGAATTTGGTGTGGGTAGGTATGGCGAAGGAGACGGCGCATCAGTTGGGCACACCGCTTTCTGCGCTTATGGCGTGGCGCGATTTGTTCGAGCAGCAAGGTGTTTCGAAAGCATTGATTGAAGAGTTCAACAAAGACATCGAGCGACTTTCCACCATTACCGAGCGATTCTCAAAAATCGGATCTGAAGCGGCGCTCAAGCCCATTGGCGCGAAAGACTTGGTCGAAGAAATTCTCGACTACTTGCGCGTCCGCATATCTTCTGAAGTCATTATTCAAGTTGAATCAGACGGCAATCCAACCGTGCACGTCAACGTCGCCTTATTCAGTTGGGTCATCGAGAACCTCGTGAAAAACAGCGTCGACGCCATGGACGCAAAAGGTCACCTCACCGTCTCCATCCACGAATCCAACGGCAAAGTGTACATCGACGTCAAAGACAGCGGAAAGGGCATCCCCAAACGCAAATGGAAAACTATCTTCGAACCTGGCTTCACCACCAAGCTCCGCGGTTGGGGTCTTGGTCTTTCCCTTGCGAAACGCATTGTGAAGAATTATCATAAAGGGAGTATTTATGTATTGTCCAGTGTTCAGGGAGAAGGGACAATCTTTAGAATTGCGCTGCGGAAATAGACATGAATGTCTTCGACGAATGTTTTCAACGAATGCCTACGGCGAATGTCTTCGACGATTCTAATTACAACGTAGGAATTATGAAATAGGAATTACGAAGTAGGAACAAAACCGAAGGTTTTCCAATAACGCAGTTCCCATTACGTAGTAGGAATAAAATCTTCGATTTTCCAATAATGAAGTTCCTAGGGGGCATTTCGAATGCCGCTCGCCGAGCGAGCTCGGATAGTAGCAGAAATATTTTAATTCTTACAAAAATCGTCGAAGACATTCGCCTCTGGCATTCGTGCTTGCACATTCGTCGCGGACATCAGTTGCTCCGCAACTTGTTTCCCTTCTCTTACCACATTAAAATTATAATATTTTTCGATTGCACTCTAAAAAAACCATAATATTTTTCGATTTGAAAAGATGGTTTTATATATTTGTTAAATGATAATCAGAAAGTTAGAGGAAAATATCCGTGCTTTGACTGGAGACGGGAAGGCGATCATATTAATTGGTCCCAGACAGGTTGGGAAAACAACGCTGTTAAAGACCTTAACGAAGGGAAAGAATGTACTTTGGTTAGATGCCGATGACAGCACCGTGCGAGGTGCTTTGAGCAATCCGAACGAGGCAATGTTGCGGGTATTAATAGGAGAGAAAACAACATTGGTTATAGATGAGGCGCAAAGAATAGATAACATTGGTTTAGCGGTGAAAATATTGGTAGATCAGTTTCAAGGTTTGCAAGTTTATGTATCAGGTTCTTCAGCTATTGAGATTTCAAATAAACTCAATGAACCTCTAACAGGAAGGAAATGGGAGTTGCAACTATTTCCCTTTACTTTTTCTGAATTGACAGCAAACAATGGGTATTTGGAAGAGATTTCTTTGTTGCCTCACAGGCTTGTTTTTGGAACTTATCCGGAAGTGGTTAATCACGCGAACACGGCGAAACAGCGTATACAAGCGCTGGCGAACAGTTATTTGTATAAAGACATTTTTGCTATCGATGAAATTAAAAAGTCCGAGAAGTTTCAGTTGCTATTGAAGTCGTTGGCTTTTCAAATCGGCCAGCAGGTTTCATTCAACGAGTTAGCGAAGCAATGCGGATTAGATGTTGGTACGGTTGAAAGGTATATCCATGTTCTTGAAAAGGCGTTTGTTATTTTTCGAATCCCGAGTTTTCAGCGCAACCTTCGAAATGAATTAAAAAAATCGAAAAAGATATACTTTGTAGACAATGGAATTCGCAATGCCGTTATTGAAATGTGGCAGCCATTAGATGCTCGCACAGATAAAGGTGCTCTTTGGGAGAATTTTTTAATGAGTGAACGTTGGAAAAAACACCATTACGAACAGAGTAACACAAAAATGTATTTCTGGCGCACCACCGCCCAACAAGAAATAGATTTAATAGAAGAAGAAAACGGAGAACTTCGCGCCTACGAATTCAAGTATTCTCCAACTAAATCTATCAAGCTTTCCTCAACCTTCCTTTCCAGCTACAATCCAACTGTTGCAAAAACTATTCATTCTGAAAATCTGTTTGAGTTTCTGTAACAACGCAGTTCTCACAACGCAGTTCATCGCTTTTCCCAAACCGATTCCGCAGATTTATAAATCTCTATAAGTTTTTCACGATTTTTTATCGTTTTCTCAGAGAACTCCGGCGGTTCAACGAAATTTGGGTGATTGATGATATCAAAAAGTTTTTTAGTTTGCTCATCCATAAGTTAAAATTAATTTATTTTTTTTATCAGGAAGCTATTGTAGAGTGAATTTTTTTTAAACTGTTCCATTTTGTTTTCTACAACGCCAAGAATTTGATAGTTGTTTG